>JBGTHX010000223.1:0-6337 GCA_041746055.1 Lewinella sp.
CCGCGTCGACCACCAGGCGGGCCGTCCGGACCAGTCCGAGGGTGCCCGCTACGGCGGCGATGCGGTCCTGCCCCAGGGTTTCCGGACTGAGGTAGTCCGAAACGAAGGGCCAGGGCCGGTTGCGGTCCGGCGTATGGACGCCGATTCCGTTTTGTTCCCATTTATCCGTCCACCCTTGCGATGGCACGTTTTCCACGGATGAATAGATGATGTATTTCACCCCAAGGTTGGTCACCATCTCGTCGATCGCGGCCCAGTCTCCGGCGGGTAGCCGGACGACGGGGAGCAACAGCTCTTCTCCTGAGAAGCATCCGGCTTTGATTCCGGAGTTGCCGATGTCCACGATGAGCCTTCGATTCGGTGTACCCATCTTAAAGTCGGCTATAAGACGCAGAAACGATGGCGGGGGGTTCTTAAGCGGAAGTTAAATTCCGGAGTGAATGATTTGGCTTAGTGGCGGAAGTGCCGAACGCCGGTGGTGACCATGGCGATATTTGCCGCATTTGCTGCGGCGATGCTGTCCTTGTCCTTAATCGATCCGCCGGGCTGTACCACCGCGGTGATACCGGCTCCGGCGGCGATTTCCACGCAGTCGGAGAAGGGGAAGAAGGCATCGGATGCCATGACGGCCCCTTTCAGCGCGAACCCGAAATTGCCGGCCTTGGTGATGGCCTGCTTCAGGGCGTCTACGCGGCTGGTCTGTCCGCAACCCATGCCGATGAGCTGGTTATCGCGTACCAGGGCGATGGTGTTGGACTTTAGGTGCTTGGCGCACTTATTGGCAAAGACCAGGTCCGCGGTCTCGCGCCCGCTGGGTTGCCGCTCGGTGGCGACCGTGAACTGGTCGGCGCTTTCGGTTTGCAGGTCGGTGTCCTGTACGATCACCCCATTGAGCAGGCTCTTGAAGCTGCGGGCCTGCTGCTGGAGGTGGTGATACTGCAGCAGTACGCGGTTCTTTTTCTTGCTGAGCAGTTCGAGGGCGGAGTCGGTAAAGTCGGGGGCGATGAGCACTTCGTAGAACAGCTGGTCGATCTCCTGGGCCACGGTGAGTTCCAGCGGCCGGTTGGTGATCAGGATGCCTCCGAAGGCGGACACGGGATCCCCGGCCAGGGCGGCCTTCCAGGCTTCGAGCTGGGTAGGGCGTACGGCCACGCCGCAGGCGTTGGTGTGCTTGAGGATAACGAAGGCCGGATCGGCGTCCTCGAATTCCCGCATTACAGCCACGGCGGCGTCGATGTCGACGAGGTTGTTGAAGCTGAGTTCCTTGCCGTTCAGCTTGGTGAACATCTCGTTCAGGCGGCCGAAGTAGGTGGCTTCCTGGTGGGGGTTCTCGCCGTAGCGGAGCCCGGTGGACTTCATCTCGCTGCGCTTGAAAACGGGCAGCTCCTCGTCGCCGTTGAAGTAGGTGAAGATGGCCGTATCGTAGTGGCTGCTGACGGCGAAGGCGCGGCGGGCGAGCTTGCGGCGGTCTTCGAGCTCGGAGACGCCCTCCTGCTTATCGATGATTTCCTGGAGGGTAGCGTAATCCTCCCGACTGGGTACGATCATAACGTCTCGGTAGTTCTTGGCGGCGGCCCGGATGAGCGCGATACCGCCGATGTCGATCTTTTCAATGATAAGGTCTTCGTCCTCGGTATTGGCGACGGTCTCCTCGAAGGGATAGAGGTCTACCACCACCAGATCTATCTCGGGGATCTCGAGCTGGGCCAGCTGCTGCAGGTGGCCCTCCTCGCGGCGGGCCAGGATGCCGCCGTGTACCTTGGGATGCAGGGTTTTGACGCGGCCGTCGAGAATGGAGGGGTAGCCGGTAAGTTCCTCTACCGGGATCACGTCCACCCCGCGTTCGCGGATGAAGGTCTCGGTGCCGCCGGTGCTGTAGATGGTGACCCCGAGCTTGTCGAGGCCGTCCACGATGGGGCCGAGGCCTTCCTTATGATAGACGGAGATTAGTGCGGATTTGATCTTGCGTTCTGTCATAGAACTCGTTTGTGCGCCCCGCGGGGCGTTCCCCGGACCGGGGTTTGTTTAAAGGCCGCAAAGATACGAATAATGCCCTTACGCTTTTCGGTTCTCCCGGGGGTCGATCAGGAACGGATCACGCCTACCACCCAACCCTCGTGGCGGGTGACCCGCTTGTGCACCTTCTCATCTGGACCCCAGGGACGATCCAGCAGAGTGGCCAGCATCCCGGCCGCCTGCTGCTCCCGCAGCCACCTCACGTACCCTCTTACCTGTTCGCGGTCGGGGATGTCCCCCTTCCGGCGGGGGAGGCTCAGGAGGCTCGGGTAGATTTCCGCGTGAACGACCCGGGCACCGGCGTCCCCGGCCGTTTCAAAGGGCCACACGCACGACACCTCCCGCAGCCGCTCGTGGTCGCGCAGGGCCCGCACCCGCGGAATGCCGAGCAGGGCCTGGCTGCCTACGCTGCCGGCGTACGCCATCTTCCAGGCCGGCTGCATCCTGCGGTTCAGCGCCTCCACCAGGCGGCGTTCCCGCAGGAAGCACTTGCGGGTGGGGACGGGAAATTCGAAGTCGCGCTTGGAACCCAGGAAGATGCCGCTTTGTCCTACGGGTACCCCCCAGAAGGGACCGCTCGGCGCCTGGATCTCTTCGTTCAGGCGGGCTCCTACGTGAAAGCGGTTGTTGCCATTGCCGGCGTCGTCGCGGATCAGTTCCGACCAGTAATCCCAGATGGCGCGCCAGGCGGGTTTACCGGGGAGTTTGAGTGCCTTGGCCAGCCCCTTGGGATACCCGAAGGAAAAGTCCCACCCCACGAAGACCCGCTTGCCGGACAGACGGATCAGCCGCGCCTCCAGGTACTCGCAGCAGGCCTGCCGGGTGCGGAAGTAGTGAACGCGGATGCCCCGATAGCTGTCGGGGGTGGCGGAGGCTTCGGCTACCCAGATGGCGTTCCTTGCCGGTTGGGCCGGGCTGGGCTTGTTGCGGGCGCTCCAGTCCACTGCAATAAAATGGTCGAAGGCTAACATCGGGGCCCAATGTAGCAAAGTCGGCGAGTATTCGGAAAGGCTAGGCCACCAGCTCATAGATCCCCTCCCGCTTCCGCTCCATGTCGTCCGACTCCAGGAAGTCATCGTAGGTCATGAGGGAATCGATCATGCCCTTGGAGCCAATCTCGATGATGCGGTTGGCCACTGTATTGGTGAGCTCGTGGTCGTGGCTGCTCATGATCAGGTTGCCCTTGAAGTCCTTCAGCGCGTTATTGAGGGCGGTGATGGACTCCAGGTCGAGGTGGTTCGTGGGCTCGTCGAGCAGCAGGAAATTGGGGTGGTTGAGCATGGCCTTCGACATCATGCAGCGCACCTTTTCGCCTCCGCTCAGGACGCTCACGTTCTTGTGCACCTCCTCACCGCCGAAGAGCATACGGCCCAGGAAGCCGCGGATGAACTGTTCGTCCTTGTTCTGGCTGTACTGCCGCAGCCACTCGACCAGGTCGAGCTGGCCGACCTCCTCGGTGAAGAAGTCGTTGTTCTCGTTGGGCAGGTACTGGGGGGTGATGGTCTGTCCCCACTCGATGGTGCCGCTGTCGGGTTGGGTGATGCCGGCGAGCACCTCGTAGAAGGCGGTGAGCGCGGCGGCTTCCTTGCTGAGCAGGGCGATCTTGTCGGGGCTGTTCATCGTGAAGCTCACGTTCTTGAACAGTACGGTGCCGTCGGGCGAGGTTTTGCTGAGGCCGGTGACCTTCAGGATCTGGTCGCCGGGCTCCCGCTCGGGCTGGAAGGCGATGAAGGGGTAGCGGCGGCTGCTGGGCTTGATCTGGGTAAAGTCGAGCTTTTCCAGGGCCTTTTTGCGGCTGGTGGCCTGCTTCGACTTGGAGGCGTTGGCGGAGAAGCGCTGGATGAACTCCATCATCTCGGCCTTCTTCTGCTCCATCTTCTTGTTCTTGTTCTGGAGCTGCTGGGTGGCGAGCTGGCTGGACTGGTACCAGAAGCTATAGTTGCCGGTGTAGATGGTGGCCTGCTGACGGTCGATGTCGACGATGTGGGTGCACACCATATCGAGGAAGTAGCGGTCGTGGCTCACCACGATCACCGTATTGGGGAAGTCGGCGAGGAAGTCGGCCAGCCAGTGGACGGTGTGGGCGTCGAGGTCGTTGGTAGGTTCGTCCAGCAGCAGGATATCGGGGTTACCGAAGAGCGCCTGGGCCAGGAGCACCTTCACTTTCTCGGGACCGCTGAGCTCTTCCATCAGCTTATAGTGGAGGTCTTCGGTGATGCCCATATTGGAGAGCAGTTCGGCGGCGTCGGAGTCGGCCGTCCAGCCGCCCATCTCGCCGTACTGGTTCTCAAGCTCGGCGGCACGCATCCCGTCGGCGTCGCTGGCATCGGGGTTCATGTAGATGGCGTTCTTCTCCTGCTCGATGGCGTAGAGCTCCTCGTAGCCCATCTTCACGACGTCCAGCACCTGCTTATCTTCGAAGCCGAAGTGGTTCTGGCTCAGCACGGCCATGCGGTTGCCGGGCTCGAGGCTGGAGGAGCCGCGGTTGGGGGTGAGCTCCCCGGAGAGCACCTTCAGGAAGGTCGACTTGCCGGCGCCGTTGGCCCCGATGATGCCGTAGCAGTTGCCGCGCACGAAGTTCAGGTTCACCTCATTGAAGAGCACCCGCTTGCCGAATTGTACGGTCAGGTCGTTGACTGAGAGCATAGTCGCTTGATTTTAAGCGCGCAAAGGTACAAAGCGGTTTCCAACCGCGCCGTAAGATGCGGTTTCCGACCGCGGCATCAGGCCGTATAGGGTGCACCACATCCTCTCCAAACCACCGATCTTTCCCCCATGACAACGGCCCCCTACCTGTTCCTCGCTCTCTCCCTGATAACCACCCGCGCCCGCGCCCAGTCCGCCTGCGACTGCCCCGCCAATTTCGACTGAGTGCAGCAAACCTTCGAGGCCAACGACGCCGGCTTCGCCTACGCCCTGGGGCGCAAGGGCCGGACCAGCTACGACCTCCACACCGCCGATATCCAGTCCTCACTCGATCCGGAAGACGATCTGGAAGGAATCTGGGACAGCGGCAGCTACCGCCTCGGTACTAAAAGAGTCGGCGACCGCTACGTCGGGGCCGACTGGGTGCGCCTTGACCGCATGGGCATTCAGCCGGACTACTTCATCGACGATCGCGTGTCGAAGTGGGAGTGGGTGGATTTTGTGCTGGACGTGTGGGATTAACCCGGGCAAGCGTGTTGCGGCGGAGCGCGGGTGCCGGGGAAACCGCCCGGGACTACGGCCAACGGGAGTAGACGTTTGCCGCATCACCTACCCCGACAGGGCCGATCACTTTATTGGGGCGATGCTCATTCCGAAAGGGATCGGCGTATCGATTTGTCGTTGCCGCTGAGGCCGGAATACGGGTATGGTGAAGCTCCCAATAGCCTGACGGAAACATACATATTATGTTTTAACATACGAAGCATGCCCTAAGGAACAGCCGTACTTTAGATGGCCTGCACTTTTAGGTTTTTCAAAGCGTGGTAACCAGTCTCCATGGTGTAGACAAATCTTCCCGGTGATTAAGGTTACCTATTCTTCGCAGCGGCATTAATGGCTTACCTATTACCCACACCTACCCAGTTACGCACATGTACCCAGAGTTGACAAAAGCGCGGCAGGCTTCTACTTCGGGTACTAAACATGCTCCAGCGCAACCGCTACCACCCATCCAGCCGGATGCCGGATTTGAACACCTGCTGGCGCACACCTGCGCCTATTGCTATTCAGTGGACTACCAGACTGGCCGGTTTCGGTATGTCAGCCCCGGTATCTTCCGCCTGTTGGGCTACGATCGCGCGGCCTGGCAGATCAGCGGTCCCCAAGCCGCCTTTGAGCAAGTCCACCCAAACGACCGCGGTTGCGTAAAGGACATCTACGCCGAAATGCACCGCAAACTGCTTCGCCATCCGGTCGAAGAACGTGGAGAACTCAGTTTCGTGTTTACCTGTCGGATGCGCACGCACCTCGGCCATTACCTGCACCTGAGCCACCACCTTACCTTCCCCGACCTCGACCCCCAGGGCAAACCCCGGACCGATTTCGTGCTGGTATCCGACATCACCGCCCTGAAGGTACCGCAGGCGTGCCAGCTCCAGCTCCACCCCGGAACCAGTTCGGATCCCGATACCCGCAAGACGATCGTATTCGCCCACGGCGAAGCAGTGAGCTTCTCCTGCCGCGAGATCGAGATCCTCCAGCTCGTCGCCGCCGGCGTGGAAAGCCAGGATATCGCCCGCCGGCTTTATATCAGCTACCATACGGTTTGCACCCACCGGAAGAATATGCTGCAGAAGGCTGGGGTGAAGGGGCCGTTGGAGTTGGTGGGGTATGG
>JBGTHX010000224.1:0-5912 GCA_041746055.1 Lewinella sp.
GGGGCCGACGATGGTAACAAATTCGCCGTGGCGGATCTCCAAGTCGATGTTTAGCAGCGCGCCGAGGTTTTCTTGGCTTGGCGTTTGAAAGAACTTGGAGACATCTTCAACGTGGATGACGGTACCGGCTTGACTGCGCGCCGATTGGGAAGGACTCTGTGCGACATCTGGCATGAAATTCTTGCTCACCTTGGTGCGATCGTAGGGCGGAAGTTCCTCCTCGCTGAGCAGCAGGACACTGGATTCCTGGTCGATAGACCGGATGGCTTCCACGGCGTAAGCGCCGGCCGTGCCCCCGCCCACGACGACGTAATGGTAGTGGTCCATTCCGGTACCGGCCGCTTTGACCTGCCGCCTGGCCGGAGGCTGATTGGTGACCGTGGGCTCCTCACTCACGAAAATATCGCCGTCCCTGACCTCAACGTCAAAGCTGGACAAACCATCCATCCCCGGAGCCTCCAGTTGCTCGCCGGTGCGGACATCGAAGCAGGCGTGGTGCAGCGGACAACGCACCCGGTGCTCGCAGAGGGCACCCTTGTCGAGGGCAAACTGGTAGTGGCTGCACTTATTCTCCACCGCGAACACCTCCCCGCCCACGTTGGCAAGTAGAATATCCCGATCGCCGACTTTGACGGCGTGCATGTGTCCGGGGGGAAGCTGGGAAAGGGTAAAGGCTTGGGTCATGGGTGGGGACTTTGCCTGCTATAAGTTGGCCCTGCACCTTTGGTTCACACGACTTCCACGCGGGGACCGTCGCCGCCGACCAGGATCTCACCGAACGGGTGGACGGGGTGCCCACTCCCGGCGCAGGTGGCTTCGAAAGCTGCGGCGTGATCGGGGTCGACGGCCACGAGTAATCCACCGCTGGTCTGTGGATCGGCCAGGAGCCATTTCTCCCGCTCCGACGACAGGCGCACGTGCTGTCCGTAGCTGGCGTAGTTGCGCTTCGTGCCGCCGGGTATGCAACCCAACCCGAGGTAGTGGTCGAGCAAGGCGGCGTCGATGAGCGGCACGTCGGCCATCCGCACCCGCGCGCGGGCGTTGCTGGCGGCGCACATTTCGCTGAGGTGGCCGAGCAGTCCGAATCCCGTCACATCGGTCATGGCGTGTACGCCGGGCAGCGCGGCCAGCGCGGGACCGAGGCGGTTCAACCGTACCATCTGCTCCGTGGCCAGTCCCGCATCTTCCGGACGCAGTTTCTTCTGCTTCTGGGCGGTGCTGAGGATACCCACTCCCAGCGGCTTGGTGAGGTAGAGAAGGTCGCCGCCCTGAGCGCCGCCATTCTTCTTGAGGCGGCCGATGTCCACCCGCCCGCTCACGGCGAGCCCGAAGATGGGTTCCGGACTGTCGATGCTGTGTCCCCCCGCCAGGGGGATACCCGCCTCGGCGCAGGCCTGCCGTCCGCCTTCTACGACCAGACCGGCGATCTCGGGGGCCAGCTTGTCCACCGGCCACCCCAGGATGGCGATGGCCATGAGCGGGGTGCCGCCCATAGCGTAGACATCGCTGATGGCGTTAGTCGCGGCGATGCGCCCGAAGGTGAGCGGGTCATCGACGATCGGCATGAAGAAGTCGGTAGTGCTGATGACCGCCGTACCGTCGCCCAAGTCGTAGACGGCCGCATCATCGCGTTCGCGGTTACCCACGAGGAGGTCAGGGTAATCGTCGCCCGGGGCGGTCTGGGCGAGGATACGGTCCAGGACGGCCGGGGCGATCTTGCAGCCGCACCCGGCGCCGTGGGAGAATTCGGTGAGCTTAACTTCAGTCACGGGGCGGAATTAGTAGAGGCGCAGGCTCGAGTCTCGCTCGTCGCGCAGCCGGCGGTTCTTACCCTTGGTCTGCTCGGCCAGTTTGACGGCCGTGAAGGCGTTGGCGAGGCCACCGGTAGCGGACAGTTCGGAGAACTTCACCTTGTCATCCTCGGTACCGGGCTTGACTACGTCGAGGTTGACGGGTACGGCGCTTTGCTCGATCACCGCCTTCACCTGCTTGGCGGTGAGGTCGGGGAAGTAGCTGCGGATCAGGCCCGCGATACCGGCCACCATGGGCGCCGCCATGGAGGTTCCGTCGAATTTTGCGTACTGGTTGCCGGGGATGGTGGAGTAGATCTGGGCGCCGGGGGCGAATACGTCGACGTAGGTGTCGTTGTAGTTGGAAAAGGGTGCGGCGAGCTGGTCATCGTAGCTGCTGCTCGCGGCTCCTACCTCGATCCAGGTCTTGCCGGCGCGGCGCTTGCCCTGGTAGGTGTCGTTGGGGTAGTTGTTCTCGAGGGTGAGCAGCTTGCCGTCATTGCCGGCGGCGTGCACCAGCAAGACGTCGTGCTTCTCGGCGTACTTCATGGCGTCGTCTACCGCGTCCTTGTGGGGGCTGGCGCCCTTTCCGAAGCTCATGTTGATCACCTTGGCACCGTTGTCCACGGCGTAGCGGATGGCATTGGCCACGTCCTTGTCGCGCTCGTCGCCGTTGGGTACCGTGCGGATGCTCATGATTTGCACGTCGGGTCCGCCGACGCCGTTCACGCCGATGCCATTATCCTGCATGCCGGCGATGATGCCCGCAACGTGGGTGCCGTGGGAGGCATCGGGACCCTGCACGTCGTTGTTGCCGTAGTTGCGCTGGTCCATGTTGTCGGGGTCGTCGCCGACGATGGAGCGGGCATCGAATTCAGTATTGTAGTTGTACTTCAGCTGGCTGTCGAAGTAAGCGGTGGCTTCTTCCAGCTGACCGTAGAGATCGGCGAAGGTGGTGCCGCCGGCGGAGGCGTTGGCTACGACCTGCTTTACGAGGGCAATGGTCTGGTCGTCGCTCTCGTAGTTGGCGATATCGGCGGCGGTGACTTCGGAAGCATCCTTACCCATTTTCTCCAAGGCCTGGTCGATCGCCGACTTGATCATCTCATACTGGGCGGCGGTGGGGCCGAGTTCCGCCTGCTTATTGTCGATGGTTTCCTTATACTCCATGTACTGGTCGTACTCCACTTTTTCCTTTTTGCTGAGTCCGTCGCGGTTGCGGTTGTTGTACTTGGCGTGGAGCTTGTTGTAGAGCCGGACGATCTCGAGGTTCTCGTAGTTCACGTTCTGACCGTCGGGGCCGCCGATGAAGTTCCAGCCGTGCACGTCGTCGATGTAGCCGTTCTTGTCATCGTCTACGCCGTTGCCGGGGATCTCCCCCTCGTTGGTCCAGATCACGCCCTTGAGGTCCTCGTGCTCGATGTCGACGCCGGAGTCGATGACGGCCACCACTACCGGCTCTGCCTTTTTATCGGCCAGATAGGCGTGGGCGCGGGAGGCGCTGACACCCGGGAAGGAGTTTTCGGTACGGTCGAGTTCCCACCAGTTATTGGGGGCGGCACTCTGGGCGGAGAGCCCGAAGGTGGCTACGAAAGCCAGGAGCAAAAGCAAGTTTCTCATGTTGGTTCTATTGGCGGTATGTAAAGCCCCGGCGGACGCTAAAGTTTTCGGTGGTCCGCGCCCCGGGTAGGCCATGGTAACCGGTCAGCCGCCCCGACGTTGCTTAAACAAACCTTAAATCCCTGCAGAGCCCCTGGTGACCCGCTGCACCTCCCCGCGTCAGATAGGGTGCAGGCGCGGGAAACAACGGGCGCCGCCGCCTGTTTTAATCACGCACCTGGATCTCGTAGTACCCCCTCCTGAAATGACACATTTGATTCACCGCCTGCGCGACTGGCGCAAGGATCGGCCCCGGATATTTTACCCGCTGGCCGGACTCACCGTCCTGACCGGTGCCGTGGTAGTGTCCGTCTTACTTTTTCTATTGCTCATCAATTTCGGGGTATTCGGACCAATGCCCTCCCGTCAGGAATTGCTCGACTACCGGAACGACGTCGGCAGCGAGGCCTTCGACGTCAACGGCCGGAGCCTCGGTCGCTTTTATGCGCAGGACCGCACGGTGACCGACTACGAGGATCTGCCCCCCTACCTGGTGGAGGCCCTCGTCGCTACGGAAGATAGCCGCTTCTACCAGCACGGTGGCGTGGACTGGACCGCATACGGCCGCGTGGCCTACCGCACTTTCCTGCGCGGGGAGGACGATCAGGGCGGGGGCTCCACCCTGAGCCAGCAGCTCGTCAAGAACGCCTACGGCCGCCCTACCCTCGGCTACGGCCGGCAGGTCGATCTCCTGGTTCACAAGGTGAGGGAGGGATTGCTGGCCCGCCGCCTGGAAAGCGTCATGTCCAAGGACGAGGTGATCAAACGGTACCTCAATACCGTCAGCTTCCCTGGCAACACCTACGGCATCGCCGCCGCGTCGCGCCGCTACTTTCAGGTGGAGCCGGCCGAGCTTAGCGTACGACAGTCGGCCAGCCTGGTCGCTTCCCTGAAGGGAACCTCCAGCTACGATCCCCTCCGCGAGCCCGAGCGCAATGCCGGGCGTACCGACCTGGTATTGCGCCTGATGGCCCAGGCCGGTGATCTCTCTCCCGTACAGTTCGAGCACGCCCTGCAGGATTCCCTGCGCCTCAACTACCGCTTCCGCACCGAGCGGCAACCCCTGGCTCCCCACTTCATGCAGGCGGTGCGCCGCGGTGCGGAGCAGTTGCTGGCTGACGTTCCCGGGCCCGACGGCGATGACTGGAACCTCTACGCCGATAACCTGCGCATCTATACCACCCTCGATCTTCGTTACCAGCAGTACGCCGAGGCGGCCGTCCGGCGACAAATGGGCGAGTTGCAGCGGGACTTCAACCGACACCTCGGGCGCCGCGACGCCTGGGAAACGGAGGCGAGCCTCAGGGGCGCGGTCCGCAGCAGCGAACGCTGGAAACTCGGCCGGGAGGCCGGGCTGGACAGCGCCACTCTGATGGAGCAGTTTCTGCTGCCCCGCCCGATGGAGTTGATCGTTCCCAACGGCCAGCCCCTGACCGGTGACTTCTCCCCCCTCGACAGCGTAAAACACTCGCTCTCCTACCTGCGGGCGGGATTCGTGGTCCTCGACCAGGCGGATGGGTCCGTCCGCGCCTGGGTGGGCGGCAGCGACCACGCCTTCAGCCGCTACGATCACGTGCTGAGCCGTCGGCAAACGGGCTCCACCTTCAAACCCTTCGTGTACGCCGCCGCCCTGGAGGAGGGTTTCGAGCCCTGCCACCCACTCAGCAATGTGCTGCGCACCTACGCCGACGAAGACGGCCCCTGGACGCCCCACAACTCCGACTGGAACCACGGCGGCAGTTACAGTATGCACGGTGCCCTGACGCATTCAGTCAATGTAGCCGCCGTCCGGATGATCCTGGAAACCAAGCCCGAACCGGTGGTGGAACTGGCGCACCGGCTGGGCCTGAGCGGTGAGATCCCCAATATCCCGAGCATCGCGCTCGGCACCGTCGAGAGTAGCCTGCTCGAGATGACGGGAGCCTACACCGCCTTCGCCAACGGCGGAAGCTTCCAAGCCCCCTGGTTCATCAGCCGCATCGAAACGGCGGACGGCGAGGTGATCTACCGCCACGAATCCACCCCCGAGCAGGTGCTCTCCGAGGCTCCCGCCGTGGAGATCCGGCAGATGCTCCGCCGCGTGGTGGAGCGCGGCACCGCCAGCCGCCTGCGCTGGCAGTACGGCGTTACGCGCCCCTCGATCGGCAAGACCGGCACCACGCAAAATATGGCCGACGGTTGGTTCGTCGGCAGCACCCCGGGACTCACCGGCGGAGCCTGGGTCGGCGGTGAGAATAACGGCGTCCGCTTTCGTAGCGGCGAAATGGGGAACGGGGCACGCTCCGCCCTGCCGATCTGGGCGTACTTCCTGCAGGCGGTGGAAAAAGACGAGGCCCTTGCCACCTCCCTCGGGGTGGACTTCCCCGAGCCGTCCCCCGAGATCCGCCGCACATTCTACTGCCCCGAATACATCCCTGCGGTAGAGGTGGTCGAGGAACTGGGCGCGGAAGGTGTTCCCTCCCG
>JBGTHX010000225.1:0-5152 GCA_041746055.1 Lewinella sp.
CTCGAAGCTTTGTTTGACGATCTCCAGGCGTTCCTCCCGGCTGTATCGTTTGTGAGGTTTTGACATGACGTCGGATTGAAGAAATGAAAGATAGCTAACCCTTCAGGCCAAAGCCACTGTCCATTTCGGTGAGCACCTCCAGTGCTGTAACCCGCAACCCGCAACCCGCATCAGCACCGTGGGCAACCCGCAACCCGCAACCCGACTACAAGACTACCAGACTACAGTACTATTGTACCACCAATGATCGCCGCCTTCTTCAAAAACGCCCTCCTGGTGCTCGTCCTGAACCTGCTGGTGAAGGGGGTATACCTCTTCGGTATCGAGCGGACCGTACAGAACGTGCTGCCGGAAGCGGAGTACGGACTCTACTTTTCCCTACTCGGGCTCGGTATGATCCTGCAGGTGGTCGCTGATTGTGGGTTGCAGCTGTACAACAGCCGGACGTTGAGCGGGCACCGGCAGCTGCTGGCCAAGTACTTTCCCTACTTCCTCGGCCTGAAGATGCTGCTGGGCGGCCTGTTCTTGATCGTCCTGTTGGGGGTGGGGTGGGGGATCGGATACCGCGGCTACGAGATCGGGTTGCTCATGCTGATCGGCTTCGGACAGCTGCTCAATAGCCTGGTCCTGTATCTGCGGTCCAGCCTCTCCGGTTTAGGTCGCTATGCCCTCGACAGCACCTTCAGCATCCTGGACAAGGTGCTGATGATCGCCATCGTGGGGGGCGTGCTGCTGTTCGCGCCCGGGCGATTGAGTATCGCACTGTTTGCGGGTACGCAGGTGCTGTGCTGGGCCGTGACGGCCGGGGGACTCGCCTGGGTACTTCGCGCCCGACTGGAGCGCTTCCGGCCCCGCTTCAGCCGCCAAACTCTGCTGATGCTACTGCGCGGGGGGGCGCCCTACGCCATCGCGATCCTGCTGCAAGCAGCCTACACCCGTACCGACGCGGTGATGATCGAGCGCCTGCTCCCCGACGGGGCCGCCGCCGCCGGGCACTACGCGGCGGGCTACCGGCTGCTCGACGCGGTGAATACGGTGGGCTGGCTGCTGGCCGGTCTGTTGCTGCCGATGTACGCCCGGCTGCACGCCCGCCGGGAGGAACTGGCCGACCTATTGCGCTTCAGCGTACACCTGCTCGTGGGCGGCGCGGTGGTGGTAAGCATCGCCGTGGCCTGCTACGCCCGCCCGATCGTGTACCTGCTGTACGACTTCGCCGAGCCGCGCACGGCGACCATCCTGCTCTTTCTGTCCCTCACCTTCGTGGCCCAGTGCCTCAACTACGCCTACGGTGCCCTCCTCGGGGCCACCGGCCTGATCGGGCGCATGAACTACGTCTTCGCCGCCGGTATCCTGCTCAATGTGGCCGGTAACCTCTGGGCCCTGCCGCGCTTTGGCGCGCCCGGCGCGGCGGCGGTGACGCTGGTTACCCAGTCGTTGATCGCGGCGGTGCAGGCCGGGATGGCCCACCGGTGGCTGTCGCTGCCGATCGGTACGGTAAACTGGCTGCGGCTGTTCGTGCTGGCCGGCCTCATGCCCGGGGCCGCGGTGCTGGTGGCGGGCATCCGGCAAAGTACCTGGGGATGGCAGTTCGTGCTACTACTGGCCGTCGGCGGGGCCTTGCTGCTCCTGTTCCGGCTGGTGGATCTCAAGGAGTTGAAGGTCTTGCTGCGGGAGCGCTGATACGTGACCCCAGTGAGTGACGCTCCCGGCCATTGATTTCCGGGAAGTCTTACGGTCGGACGAAAGTCTCCTCAGTTTCTCGCTCGCCTATAATTCCAAGGGCCTCACACCGTTACTTCTTTGGTTCGCGCAGGCTGTGCCGGCGTGGATCGTTTGCTCATTTACGTTTTCTCATGAAAAAGCTATCCTTCCAAGCGCTCCGCGGCCTGTCCGCGGCCTTGGTCATCATTCTTATGACATCCGCCCTGTATGGGCAGGATGCCGAATCGCTCACCTCCTTTCGCTACGATACTTATCGGGGGAAATACATCCAGGAATTAGAGGTATTCAACGGTCAAATTTATACCGCAAACCAGGCCTCCTATCCGGGATCCGAAGGGCGGGTCAGTCGACTCGACCCCGAGAGCGGCACTTTAACTCCCCTCCAGGACCCGGAAGAGTTCCTGGGCGGGCAGGGCAATGATCGTTTTGCGGGCACCTTCCAGCAACTGGACGATAAACTGTTCGCTCAACTCCGCGATAACGCCTCCGGCATGGAGCTCTACCGCATCGCGGACCAGCAGGTGATCCGGCTCACGGATCTCGTCAACCGCCCGCTCACGGATCTGGTCCTGCTTGGCGACCAGTACTATTTCCTGGTCAGCGGCAAGCCCTCGGGAGCGGTGAAAGCAGGCGGGCAGCGATCCTCCTACCTTGACCTGTGGCAGACCGACGGCACCAGGCAAGGGACCCGCCTGGTTGAGGAGTTACCCTTTGTGCACACCAGTAATACCGGCAACAATACACCGACCCTCACCGCGGGTGAAGGCAGTCTGTTGGTTTCCGGATACCAAGCGGACCAGACCGACGCGAGTTTCCTGACGTATTTTCTGTACCGTCCCGGTACGGGCATCGTGCCGCTTAGTCTATCCGACGGATCCCCCTACCGTGCACCTGCCGTCCGCGCTACCAGCTCCGGATGCCCGCGAATCGCCTTTTTTGCCGGCGGCTTCTACTTGGCGGGAACCGGATTGGCGGACCAAACAGGCGATACTGAGGTGTTCCGGATCGACGAGGCCACCGGGTTGATGCGGGACCTGCCCGGCCTGCTGGCGGGACCTTACCAGCGCAGCCTCGGGGAGGAGGTGTCCTACGCGGTGGTCGGAGACAGCCTCTATCTTCACGTGGCGGTGACCTCCCAGGGCTACCGTTTCCTGGCCGCGGGTGCTGAGACGCCGGAAGCTTTCCGGCAGGTCGCGTGGGCAAACTGGCATACTGCGGAGGCCGGCCTTGCCGTGCGGGGCGACACCCTCTACTTCGGCGGCGGGAATCAGTATATCGAGCAGGCTATTATGCGGTACATACCCGCCACCGGAGAAGTGAAGGCGCTGTTTGGCGAATCGGCCGATGCCCTGGAGGCCAACCTCTACGTAGCCGAGGACGTGGTATACGCCGTGAGCCGGTACAGCAAGTACCAGATCCGAAGGTACCGGCCCTCTCTCGACCAACTAGATCTCTTCGACAACTTCGCACCCTACCGCTCGGGTTGGGAATCATTCGGCGCCGATCTATCCGGCAACGATCTCGTGTACACGGGCTTCACGCAAGTCGGGGTGCTTCCCACCGCCGAGCAGAATCCGTACCTGCTGGCGCGCGACGCCGGTGAACCGCGAAAGCTATTTGATCCGGAGGTGTCGATCCCCATCGGAGTGACGGCAATGATGGGGGAGACGGCAGACGGCGACATACTTTTCGCGGGATACGATGAGGACGTATCCTTTCAGCACTACCGCTATGACCCCGAAAGCGATTCCGTATCCATGGTGGCCTTCGAGGAACCCTCCCTGGGAGCCACCAGTCCAACCTATCTCAACAGCATCGACGGGCAGGAGATCTTTACGGTATACGACTACCAAAAGCAGGGCTACGTCATTTACGCCCTCCGCGGTGATTCCTTAAAGGAAGTGACCGACGCCACCACCGGCACGGCCCTGGTCGTAGACTTGTACTATCTGCTGAGGTACGATTTTCTTACCGCGCATAAAGACGGTGCCACGGAACTGTACCGCTACCAATTCGAAGGAGACACGGCAACCCGCGTTTTGCTGAATAGTCTCAACAGCTACCACTACCGCTCGGGTACTACGAACGATGGACTGGTAGTGCTGCACGGAACGTACGGAAATAATAATATGGTGACGCTCACCACGCGTGAGGGCGAGGTCGTTTACGACTTCCTCTATACCTCCGATCAGGAGGTGGCCTATCTCGACTCCACGGGGTACTACCTCGTCAATTTCCCGGTCGGTGGAGAGGTTTCCCTGGAGTATCATCCGGCTACCGGGGGAGAGGTAGTCCGTATGGCTTACCCCCCGGGAGTAACCCCCTTCCCGGGGCGGTCCGCCCTCAGCCTCGATGGCCGGCTAGTATTCCTTCCTTACCACTCGGCCACGGGGCAGGAATTTTACGTAGCCGACCCGGAAAGTGGCAGCATTGAACTGCTGCGCGACATTCATCCGGGGCCGGGGAGCAGTAACCCGGGTGCATTGACCCAGACCGGCGGGACGCTCTACTTTTCAGCCAACGACGGGGTGCACGGGACGGAACTCTGGCGGACGGATGGCACGGCCAACGGTACTTACCTCGTCAGTGACCTCAATCCGGGTCTGGCCCCCGGCCGGCCCATGAATTTTCACGTCGGCGACAGCATTCTCTATTTCAGCGCTACCGCGGCAGCGGGAGCGGAAGTTTACGGCATGAAGCTGGGAACCGAGGAGGTACGGATGCTGGCCGATATCAATTCGGGAATCGGCGACTCCCATCCACGCTCCTTCCTGGCGGCCTCCTCCGGACTCTACGGCCTGGCCCGGGCGGATTCCTACGCTCCACTGCAGCTCTATCGCATCGAGCCCGCTGAGATCCCGGTGTCCGTCAGTGGAGTGGACCAGGCCGCTGCCGGTTTTAACCTCTTCCCGAATCCGGCTTCCGGAGACGTCACCCTGCAGTCAGAGTCAGGAGAAGAGATCGTCCGCGTCCAGTTGTATGACGGCTCTGGGCGCCTGCTCCGGGACGCCAGGGAGCGTGGATCTCAGGTACGCCTTTCCGTTCGCGACCTCCGGCCCGGCCGCTACGTGACCGTGGTCCATTATGCCTCGGGCGCCGGAAGCGCAGCCTCACTGGTTGTGCTCCGGTAGCGGCCGGGCCCGGCGATCCACGGCAATGCGGGAACCGGAGCGTCCTGCCGTAGGCGTGGTCATTCGGGTTTTCGGACTGACGGACAGGGGAAGGAACTACCTGTCGCAGTCGGTCCTGAGGGAGCGTGGGGAGAGCTCTAAAATAAGCCATTGCCGCCAATTCTAGGGCAAACGCATCAAACGCGTAGCTTTGGCAGCATGATCACGACCTCCGCCCCCTATTTGCTTCCATCGCTGATCCGCGGGTAACCGGCCGGTGTAAGCATCAACTATCTGACATTCTCTTCATTGCCTTGTGT
>JBGTHX010000226.1:0-2135 GCA_041746055.1 Lewinella sp.
CCAGCACCGCGGAAATTTGCGGGTCACCGTCGGTGTAGAGCTCGTCGATGGACCAGGGATTGCTGTAGTTGACGACCAGCACGGTCGGCTTTTTAGATATGACTTCGCGCAGCCGGTCCACGTCGATGCCGTTGGCGGAGAGGTTGACGTGGAGGGGACTGCCGTCCGACTGGAACAGTGATTTACCCTGGGGCAGCACCCACAGCACGGTACGGTCCGCGGCTTCGGGGGAGTCGACGAAGTCCACCGGCCAATCGCTGCCGGGATCGGGGCGGTACACCACCAGGGAGTCCCCGCCGCGCCGGGGTACGTAGGTGGCGAAGTAGACTTTCGTGCGGGGAGCCAGGGGTAATATCTTCTCGCCGTCCACTATCCCGTTGCGGAGCAGCACGATCGATTGGCGCATCGCCACATCGGCCCGCACCTGGAACTCCTCCCGTCCCACGGTAGCGGTGGCGGCAGCTACGTCCACGTAGGGATCCTCGAAGAGGCCCAGCCGGAATTTCTCCAGCAGCAGCAGGTACACCGAGCGGTCCACCTGCTCCGTCAGTTCAGGATAGGTGCGCAAGGTTTCCAGCAGCAGCGCGGGGTCGGCGGTGCCGGAGAAGAGGTTGACGCCCGCCTCCAGGGCCATTTTGTAGCGCTCGGGGATGCTGAGTTCCTCCACGCCCCAGGGCATCATTTCGATCGGACCGGTATCCGAATTGATGATCCCCTCGAAGCCCAGCCGCCCACGCAGCACCTCCTGCAGCATCCGCTTATTGTAGGCGTAGGCCAGCTCGGGGTACTCGGTACCCACGGGGTAGGAGTAATACGGCATGATGGACGAGGTGCCCGCCTCGATCGCCGCCCGGAAGGGGATCAGGTTGTCCTCCAGCCGCCCCCCGGGGAATACCTCCCGCTTGCCCCAGTCGAAGTGCGGGTCCTGTCCGCCCTCCGTAGCGCCGCCGCCGGGGAAGTGCTTCGTGGTCAGGGCGACGGAGCGCGGGTGCAAAGATTTCCCCTGGAAGCCGAGGACAATGGCGCGGATGATCTCGGCCGCCAGTTCGGGGTTTTCGCCGAAGGTCCCCTCGGTACGCTGCCAGCGCGGATCGGTAGCCAGATCGGCCATGTACATATAGCCCTTACGCAGGCCGACGGCCGTCCACTCCTGCCGGGCGATGTCGGCAAACTCCCGCACCAGCGCCGGATCCCGCATCGCCGCCAGTCCCAGTTCACCGGGCCAGGTGGAGAAGGGGGTCTCGCCCACGTTCAGTCCCGCGGCCACGTCCACCGCGATGTGGTTGCGCGGATTGGACGCCACGATAGCCGGAATGCCGTGGCCCGTCCGCTCGCACAGTTCTTGGAGGTTATTGGCCCACTCCGCGATGATCGCCGGGGCCGGATTGGCCCGCAGGATAAAGTGGCGCCCGTGGAATTCCGTTACCGCCTTCGTCGTGCCCGCCGAGCTCATCATCGGGCCGTCCAGGGGCTTGCGGGTGAAGATATTGGTGTCGGTCACGGCATCCTCCTCGTTGAACCCACTGGCGATGGGTTGCCCGTTACCCGGCCCGAATCCCGCGTCGTTCTCCATGCGCGTGGTGCTGATCAGCATCAGTCCGGCCTTTTCCTCCAGGCTCAGGCGGTCGGTGAGGTCGCGGCTGCGGGCCTCGGCGGGGAGCCGCCAGTCTTCGTAGGGGTCCAGGGTGCCGTTGCGGTTTAGGTCTTTGAATTGTAGGCCGGCCTCGTTCAGGAGGCTTGCGCTGCGGTAGCCGAGATTCGGCTGCTCGGGGGTTGCTTCCGCGGGTGGGTGGGTAGTGCAGGCGGAGAATAGCAGGCAGAGTATGGCAAGTCCGGGGGCGTAGCGCATGATCGGGTGGATAGCGGGGTGAGTCGACGCCAGGGAAGATAGTTGTTCCCGGGAAGACCCTGGCACCTGCGTACCCGCCTGCTGATTTACCGCGGCCGGAAGCCGCTTCTCACTCCGCGGTTGGAAACCGCTTCTTACCGCGCGGCTGGAAGCCGCGTTGTACTTAGGGGCGAATATTCTGATTCACCCGAAACAGGTTCTCCGAATCGTACTCCTGCTTGATCGCCACCAGCCGGTCGTAGTTGTGGCGGTAGCTGGCGCGGATGCGCTCCTGCCCCTCGTCCAT
>JBGTHX010000227.1:0-2111 GCA_041746055.1 Lewinella sp.
GACCGACAACGGCGGAGAATGGATGATGATCGCTACCGCCCCCGGCACCATCATTGACAGCCTCAACAGCGGTGACGGTACTCACGTCAACAACATCGGCCACCGCCTGCTCTACGACCAGGTTGTCGCCCTGCAACTGGACACCCTGAGCTGTGACACCACCACCACCGCCGTCCGCAACGTCCTCACGCCGCTGACCGGTGTATCGGTGTTCCCCAACCCCAGTACGGAGGGCGTGGTGTACGTCGAGTTCTCGGAGCAACTCCGGGGCGACGTGGAGATCCGGCTGATCGATATGCTTGGCCGCGAGCGCTACCGTAAGGAGTCCACCCTCACCGGCGGAATCCAACGGCTGGCCATCCCCACCCGCAACCAGTCGGGTACGCGCTCCGGTGAGTACCTGATGTGTACCATCCTCCTCCACGAGGGCGATGCCTGGAAACAGCGAACGATCGGAATTCTGGTCCGCTAGAAACCTTGGTACAGAGCCGCCTGCCGAATTCGCTCGGCAGGCGGTTTTTTTATTAGATCGGTAACAGGGTCAGGCGCCGGCATGCCCGCGGGGAAACGTACCTTGAGCCCGTGAATTTTTCCGATCAAACCCTGGATCTTGTGATCATCGGCCAGTCCATACTGAGCAGCCGAGGCAACCCGTCGGCCCAGTTGTACCGGGGCCTGATCAATGAATTGTCTCACCACGGGCACCGGACGACCTATCTGGAACCCGCAGAGGCCACGGCCGCGGTGCCCCGCGATATGCTGAAGTCCCCCTACTGCGAAGTATGGACGTACGATAGCGTGGACATCCTGCTGCAGGAGTACCTGCCGACCATCTCCTCGGCCGATCTCGTCATGCTGGGCTCCGGGGTAGCCGAGACCGACCGCATCGCCCGGTGGATCGCCGAGGAAGCCCGGGGGCTCAAGTTATTCTACGATAGCGACCTCAGCAAAACTCTCCACTGTCTGGATCACGACGCCGCTGCCGGTTGTGATACCCGGCTATCAAGGGATTCCATCGGCGCCTTTGATTTGTATTTGTCCACCACCGGTGGTCCGGCCCTCGAACGGCTGCGCCGGGAATTCGGGGTGAAGGCGGCCAAGCCTCTGTACGAAAGCATCGACCCCTTCTCCTTTTACCGGATGGACATCGACAAAACCTACGACCTGGGCTTCATCGGAAGCTACAAGGCGGAGCGGGATGCCCTGCTGGCCGACTTGCTCCTGAAGCCCGCGGAGATCACTCCCAATCGCCGCTTCGTACTCGCCGGCTCGGGTTATCCCCACGATGCCCACTGGCCCGATAATCTCACCTATCTGGAACACCTGCCGGAGACGAACCGGGTGGATTTCTACAACCGGCAGTCTTGTACCCTCATCTTATCCCACAGCGACCGTCGCCTCCACGGGCATACGCCTCCAAGGCAATTGCTCGCTGCTGCCGCCTGCGGCGTCCCGATCCTCACCGAAAACTGGGACGGTCTGGGTGAATTTTTCGAGGACAAGCACGAGATCTTCGAGGTAAAGGGGCAGCAGGACGTACTCGATGTGCTATACGGGACGGATGAGCATACCCGCCGTCGCATCGGAGCCAATGCCCGCGAGCGCGTACTGGCGGATCACACCACGGCCAACCGTACGCGGCAATTGATGCAGTACTGGGAGGAGATCGCCGATTAGTCCCTCACAAACACCCAGTCGTTTTCCTCGCTGAGGGTAGGGGAGTAGACGTAGTCGTTCACTACCAAGTCCCGCAACGGATCGGCGGTGGTGATACGCTCCAGCGTAATCAGGCGGGCCATCCGGCCGCGGGCGCGTTTGGCATTGAAGCTGACGACGCGATGGCCGTCCTCATATTTCTCCCGGAAGTGAATCGTGAGTACCCGTCCCTTCACCTTATCTTCCTGCACGCTGCTGAAGTACTCTTTACTGGCCAGGTTTAGGACCAGGCCCGATCCTTCTGCGGCGAGGTCCTGGTTCAGGAGCTTGGTGATCCTGGAACCCCAAAAGTCGTAGAGCGAGTTTCCGCGCCGGGTGCTCAGGCGGGTCCCCATTTCCAGTCGGTAGGCCTGCATGCGGTCGCGGGGACGCAGGATGCCGTAGAGTCCGCTGAG
>JBGTHX010000228.1:0-7088 GCA_041746055.1 Lewinella sp.
ACCACCAGTTCGAGGGGGCCCTTACCGGTTACCTGCTCGAAGTTGAAGTCGCCGTTGTCCTGGGTGAACTGTCCGGCATAGATGGTATCCACCCCCTCCACCTGTACGGTGGCGTAGCCGACGCCGGCGCCGGTCTCGTCGACCACCTTGCCGTAGACGCGGCCCGCGGCGCCGGGACGGGCCCCGCCGGGACCACCGCCCGGGTACTGGGCCTGGAGGGTAGAGAAGGCGCCCAGCAGCAGGGCGAAGAGGAGGAGGATGGGGTGTTTCATAATGGTAAGGGTGGATTGCGGGCCGGCGTTCGTGCCGGTTTCTATGCTTGCAACACGAAGATCAGCCCGCGTTTGACCGTGAAAGCGGATGTCTCGGTGAACCCCGGGATTGTCCCGACGAACCCCGCACCCGCGCCGCGCCGCCGCCGGTTTAAAAGCCGACCTTTACCCCGTCAGCCGATCATTCCTATGTCCACTCCCCGCATTTCCCGCTCCATCGCCCTGCAGGCTACCGTCTGGATCGGGCTGTGGTTGCTCTTCACCCTGACCGGCGACACGGCCGGCCGATCCGCCACGGCCTACCTGCTCATCACCCTGCGCATCGCCGGCTTCGCGCTGTACTACAACCTGCTGTACTACTTTGTCCTGCCGCTGTATTTCTCGGACCGCAAGCGCAGTTTCTACGGGTGGGCGGTGCTGGTCTTCCTGCTCTACGTCACCTTCTCGGTAACTACCGACCTGCTGTTGGAGGACGCGGTCAGGGGGGGCGGGGACGCGGGTGCAAGGCCCCACCAACGGCCCCTGGCGTGGGTATTCATTCCGGCCGTGTTCCTGGGCATGACGGTCTTCGGCGTGGCGGCCACCTTCCGCGGCTTCACGGCCTTCGAGGAGAAGAAGAAGTCGGAGGAAGAGGCCAGGCGGCAGCGGCTGGAGGCCGAGATCGCCCTGCTGAAGTCGCAGATCAACCCCCACTTCCTGCTCAACACCATCAACAACCTCTACGCCCTGGCCCTCACCGAGCCAGACAAGACGCCCGACGCCCTCCTGATGCTCTCGGAGATGGTGAGTTATATCCTGTACGAGTGCGCCAGTCCGCGGGTGCCCCTGGCCCGCGACCTGCAGTTCGTGGAGAGCTACGTGGAGTTGCAGCGGCTGCGGCTGCCGCCCAACGCCGAGCTGATCGTGGACCTGCCCGCCGCCGTGCCCGACCGGCTGCAGATCGAGCCGATGATCCTGGTGCCCTTCGTGGAGAACGCCTTCAAGCACGGCCTCACCACCCAGCAGCCGTGCACGATCACCATCCGGATCCGGGTGAACGGCGACGTGGTCGACCTGGAGGTCGTCAACCTGCTCCTGCCGAAGAAGGAGGCCCAGCAGGGCAATCCTTCCGGCATCGGCATGGCAAATACCCGGCAGCGACTCGACCACTCCTACGCCGGCCGCTACGCCCTCAGCGTGGCCGACGACATGGGCCGCCACCGCGTCGAACTCGAACTCAACCTTACCGCATGACCTTCATCGCCCTCGACGACGAGCCCCTCGCCCTGCGCCTGGTCGAGCGACTGGCCGAGCAGGTCCCCGACTGGCAGTTGCTCCGCACCTTTACCGACGCCGCATCCGCCGCGGAATATCTCCGCGAGAACACCGTCGACCTGCTCCTCACCGACATCAACATGCCCGACGTAAGCGGCCTCGATTTCGTGCGGCAACTCCCCGAGGAGCGCCCCCTCGTGATCTTCCTCACCGCCTATAAGGAGCACGCCCACGAGGGCTTCGATCTGGACGTGGTCGACTACCTGGTGAAACCCGTGCGCTCCGACCGCTTCAAGCGGGGTCTGGCCAAGGCGGCGGAGCATCTCCGACTCCGGGAACCCGCCCCCGCACCCGCGCCCCCCGACGATCACTTCTTCGTTTTTTCGGAATACGAGGAGATCCGCATCGTGACCACCCACATCCGCTACGTGGAGAGCATGGGCGACTACGTCAAGATCTACCTGGAGAAGGCCGACAGGCCGGTCATCACCCTCGAGCGGCTCAAGCACCTGGCCGATCGGTTGCGCGATTCCGGCTTCCAGCGCATTCACCGTTCCTACCTGGTGAACCTGGCGCGGATCGACGGCCGGCAGAAATCGCGGATACGGGTGGGGGAGGATTGGCTGCCGGTGGGGGAGACCTACGCCGGGCGGCTGGAGGCGCGGCTGGGGTAATCATTCTCCGGTCGGCAGCGGGACAACCCCGGCCCCAAGTTATTTGTCATATTTACAATTATGAAATACCCGTCGATCCTTGCCCTGCTGGTATTTGCGCTGCCCGTGCTGCGCGCGCAACCCGCCGGCCCCGAATTATTCCCGCTTTCCGCCGTCCGGCTCGGTGACAGCCCCTTCCTGATCGCCGAGCAGCGTGACTACGAGTACCTGATGGCGCTCGACCCCGACCGGCTGCTGGCGCCCTTTCTGGAGGGGGCCGGTCTGACGCCCGCGGAAGAGAAGTACGGCAACTGGGAGAGCGGCGGGCTCGGCGGCCACATCGGCGGCCACTACCTCTCGGCCCTGTCGATGCTGTATGCGAGTACCGGATCGGATTCGGTGCGGATGCGGCTGGACTATATGCTGGACGGTATCGAGCGCGCCCAGGAGGCCGGCGGTGACGGCTACGTGGGCGGCGTGCCCGATGCCCGCGAGGTGTGGAAGGAGTTGTCGCAGGGGCAGATCGAGGCCGAGCGCTTCTCCCTAAACGATCGGTGGGTGCCAATCTACAACCTGCACAAACTCTTCGCCGGACTGCGCGACGCCTGGGTCTACACCGGCAGCGAGCGGGCGCGCGACATGTTCCTCAAACTCGGAGAATGGGCCTACGACCTGCTGTCGCCGCTCAGCGACGAGCAGCTGCAGGAGATCATCTACGCCGAGCCCGGCGGCATGAATGAGAGCTTCGCCGATCTGGCGGCCGTCTCCGACGACGATAAGTACCTGGAACTGGCCCGCCGCTTCTCCGACCGCGAACTGCTGAACCCCCTGCTGGCCGGGGAGGACCGCCTCACGGGCATGCACGCCAATACCCAGATCCCGAAGGTGATCGGCTACGAACGCATCGCGGAGCTGAGCGGGGACGCCGACTGGCACCGCGCCGCCCGCTTCTTCTGGGAAGACGTGGTAGAGCACCGCACCGTGGCCATTGGCGGCAACAGCGTGCGCGAGCACTTCCACCCCGTCGACGACTTCAGCCCGATGATCGAGGACGTGCAGGGCCCCGAAACCTGCAACACCTACAATATGCTGCGCCTGAGCAAACAGCTCTATACCGCCGAGGGCGGCGCCCGCTACCTCGAATACTACGAACGGGCCCTCTACAACCACATCCTTTCCTCGGAGAACCCCGACCGCGGGGGCTTCGTGTACTTCACGCCCATGCGGCCGGAGCACTACCGGGTGTACTCGGCGCCCCAGGAGTCGTTCTGGTGCTGCGTTGGTTCCGGACTGGAGAACCACACCAAGTACGGCGAGCTCATCTACGCCCACTACGGCCCGGATACCCTGCTGGTGAACCTATTCATTCCTTCCACCCTCGACTGGAGCGCGCGTAACCTTCGCCTTACCCAGACCAATCAGTTTCCCGACGAGGCCCGCACCGAACTGCTGGTCGAGGGCGACGCCGCGCAGCACTTCACGCTGGCCCTGCGCCGGCCGGAGTGGATGAACGGCGGGGTACCCGCCGTGACGGTCAACGGGGAAGCGGTAAGCCCGGATACCACGACGGCCGGCTACCTGACCCTGACCCGCGAGTGGGCGCCCGGAGACCGGCTCATGCTGAAACTGCCGATGAGCACCTACCTGGAGGGACTGCCCGACGGCAGCGACTACTACGCCGTGCTGTACGGTCCGCTGGTCATGGCCGCGGAGACGGGCACCGAGGACCTGGCCGGACTGGTAGCCGACGACTCGCGAATGGGCCACGTGGCCGCCGGTCCGACCGTACCGCTGGGCGAAGCACCCGTCCTGCTCGGCGATCCGGCTACGCTGGCCGATTCCTTCCGGTTGAGCGGCTCCGGTCCGCTGGCCCTGATCGCCCCGGGCGTGATCTATCCGGAGAGCGCTTCCGGACTGGTGCTGAAGCCTTTCTTCCGCGTCCACGACGCCCGCTACATGGTCTACTGGCGGGTCACCACCCGGGAGGACCTGGCCGCCTGGCAGGACTTCCAGCAGGAGCAGGAGACGGCCGCCCGGGCACTGGAGGCACTGACGATTGACCGCGTTAGCCCCGGCGAGCAGCAACCCGAGGTGGAGCACGGCTACGCGGGGCAGGACGCCCGCAGCGGTACGCGCGAGGACCGCCACTTCCGCAGCAGCCGGGACTACTTCGCCTACACCCTCAGCGATCCCTCCGGCGCGGCCGAGCGACTGCAGCTGACCTACTTCGGCGGAGAGAAAGGCCGCACCTTCGATATCCTCCTCAACGGGGAAAAGCTGGCCACGGTGGAGCTGGAGGATGACCTGGCGCCGGTATTCTACACCCGCGATTATACCCTTCCCAAGGGAGTATCGCGCGGGGAAAAGCTGGAGGTGCGTTTCGTAGCCCACCCCGACTCCGCCACCGCCTCGATCTTTGATGTGCGGCTGCTGGGCAAGGAATAGGTCTGCCCGCCGCAACAGCGTACTTCCATTATTTGGGCCCTTCCACCCCTCGGTCTGCTTCCACCCCACCATCCAATACCTGTTCGAAGCCCCCCGGTGCGTACGCCGCCCGGGGGGCTTCGTGTTGTTAGGGGGGAGGATAGGAAATAAAGAGATGGTTATGCGTTGAATGTGATGATTAATATTCGTTTAGTACGGTGTAACATTTATATTAAGGAGATGATAGAGGGCCGTGCGTCGCCCCAACGCGGCCCGCTGTAAATCTTTCCTTATGAACTCACTCACCTTACACCTTTCGGGCGGTCCACCCCTCTTTAGTGCCGGAATCCGGGCGGTGCTCGGGGGGCATCCCCGTTGTCCTGTATTCGTGGAACCGGCCGGCGTGTTACCCGGTGCCACGATCTGCATTTTACCCGTCAATCTGACGCCGCGGCTTACGGTGGAACACAAGGTGGAAACCCTGGCCGGACGGCCCTTCCTGCTGATCGGCGAGCCGATCGATCTGATGCAGGTCAAGGGGGCCTTCAAGCGCGGGCTGAGCGGCTACCTGTTGCGCGATGTCGACCCCGAGCATCTGCTGGCCGCCTACACCGCCCTGCTGCGGGGCGGCCACTACGTCGACCCGGGCCTGCGCGATCACTGGCTCCGCCTACAGTTGCGGGACCGGCCCCGCCGCGGCGGCCACCACATCAAGCTGACGCGCCGGGAACGCGAGGTACTGCAGCTGATCGTGGAAGAGTATACCACGGACGAGATCGCCGTCAACCTTCATATCTCCAGGTGTACCGTGGAAAGTCACCGCGCGAATATCCTCAGCAAACTGGGGGTACGCAACGTGGCGGGACTGGTCAGGGAAGCGATGAAGCACCGGCTGTGTACGATTGCCTGAGCGCGCCGGAAGTAGTGGTATTCCACCACTTTTAAAAGTCGCTGTTTACCCCGATGCGCGCCGTGGCTGAGGGGCTGAACTTAGCTGACATGCCCGGAGTACAAGACAATATCGGCGACCTGCTGCGCGCGGTCAGGGATTATATCGGTGAAGGATTGAGCGGCTTCGGCCCCGACGGCCGCCGGGTGGTCCTGGGTAACATCGCGCTGGCCGACGGCAACGGCACTCCCGGAAACGGGCAGCCGGACGGGATGGGGGAAGCCACCGTCCTGACCGTGGTCCGGCTGGTGGAAGACCCCAGTCGCAAGAACCAGGCCAGCTTCCGCTACGTGGACCCGACCGACCGGTCAGCCGGGTACCTGCCGCAGCACCCGCCCGTCCGCCTCGACCTGGAAGTGCTGGTCACCGCGAATTACCGGGAGTACGGCGACGCCCTCGATGTCCTCTCCCGGGTCATTGCCCTCTTTCAGTACCGGCCGGTATTCGGCGACGGTGACCCCTGGTGGCCGGACGACCCCCGGGGGGATTTCGACGAGGAGCGCTTCACCGCCAGCCTCATCCCCCTCAACTTCGAACAGCAGAACCACCTGTGGTCCTCGCTCGGGGGCCGGCAGCGCCCCGCGGTGCTCTACCGGCTGCAAACCGCCGACTTGGCCTATCTGCCCGACGCCCAGGCGCAGGGACCGCCGATTGAGTCCTACGATGTAAACCTTAGCCCTATCACTCCATGAGCAACTACACCATTCCCGGCGTCTACGTCGAGGAGATATCCAGCCTCCCGCCCTCGGTGGCGGCCGTCGCCACGGCCATCCCCGTGTTCGTCGGTTACACTGCCCGGCAACCCGCGGACAACCCGCCCACCCCGATCAAAAACTTGCTGGAGTTCCGGGAGGTGTTCGGCAGCGGACAGGACCTGACGGCCTCCGACGTGCGCCTCGGTGCCGACGGTAGCGTCGTGGAGGCCGTCTTTGCCGTCACCCACTACCTGCAGCTGGCGCTGCGGTTGTTTTACGCCAACGGGGGCGGACTGTGCTACGTGAAGAGTATCGGTACCTCACCCGACGACGGTACCCTGGACACCGTCGACGAAGGGGACATTACCACCGCGCTCCTCGATGAACTGGCCACTTACGATGATCCCACGATCGTAATCTTTCCGGACCATCCGGGCTCCGCCAGCTACGATGCCATCCTGCAACATTGTGCCGACACCAAGGACCGGGTGGCGATCCTGGATGTGGCCTTCGGCGATTACGACGGCAGCGAACTGAGGAACCACGTCGGAACGGAAGGGCTCAGCTACGGAGCGGCCTACACCCCCTGGCTACGCTGCGTGCTTCCCAAGGAGTTGGCTCCCCACCAGTTTGCCGCCACGACCTTTACGCTTTCCGACGGCTCCACCGTGACCGGTCTGACGGCCGGCCTGCTCAGCGACCTGGACCCCGCCGTGGTCAACGCCGCCACCAGCGGTACGCCGGGCGAGGCGCGTGACCTGGCGCAGGCCAACCTGGCCAGGAATTCCACCATCTACCGCCACATCGTGCGCGGCATTAATGCCGCCGAGCTGCCGCTGCC
>JBGTHX010000229.1:0-2113 GCA_041746055.1 Lewinella sp.
CAGCCCCTCGTGGCGGCGGCTCACGAAGCGCATCGGCTCTCCGTTGAAGTTGAAGCCGAATCCGCTCACCAGGAAGGGATGAATGGTGTACTCGTCGCCGAAGTCGTTGGTGAAGGTGATCAGGTTCCCCCCCGGCGAGTACTGCAGGATGTTGAGGTAGCCCGTCAGCTGATAACCGTCTTTCGTCAGCAGGAACCCCCGAAAGGATTCCGCGGCGGCCGGAGCGGTAAACAGCAGGAACACAAGGAGGTAGATATGCCGCATGGATTGCAATTTTGCCTACCTCCAAAATAGAAAATCTCCGGTCCAGTTGCATCCGCCTGCCCCGGAAAAGTCGGCTATTGGCTAACCAGCGGCTCCACGGCGGCCCGTACGTCGAGCAGGGTGCGGAACGGGCGGCGGTAGATGTAGCGCAGCTGGTTGCGGTACACGAAGGTGGTGGGCAGCGATCCGTCCCACTTCTCGTCCAGCTCCCGCATCCACTGCTGCCGCCCGTCGGTCAGGACCACCGTGGGCAGCCCGATCGCCCGCTGCGCCAGGTAGGCCGGGATGCGCTCGATGGCCCCGGGCTCCGTGTCCAGGCTCACCAGCACGATCTGCAGGGCTTGGTCGCGGCTCTCGTCCGCCAGCTCCTGCAGCAGGGGCAGTTCCTCCAGACATGGCTTGCACCAGGTGGCCCAGAAATTGATCAGGTAGGTAGTGTCGTTACGCTGCTGGAACAGATCGGACAACTCCTCGTAGCGTGCGTACCGCGGCGGCGGGGACGCGGGTGCCAGGAGAGTCGACACGGGAGCCGGGGCCTCCGGATCGGAGCAGGCGGCACACAATAGCAGGAGAAGTGGTAGGTAGCGCATAGCGGGAGACTTATCGGTCCGGCGGAAAATTATAATAGTATGTATAAGGCCCCAGGCTGTCGCGGTGGCCGAGTTGCTCCAGCCAGTAGCGGAGGGAGTCCGGGGGCGTCCGGTAGGTGATTACCAAAGTAGGCTCCGCGGTCCAGCGCCCGGCCAGGGAGTCGCGGGTGGCTCGGCCGTCCACGTCGATCCAGCCTTGTCGCCAGTCGGCGTTGATCTCCCAGCTGGTGTCGCGCGTCATCTCCCCGGTGTAGAGTTGGTGCAGCGGCGCGCCCAGTCCGAAGGCCACGGCGGGCAGCTCGCGGTCGAGGCTGTAGGCGTGGTGAGCGGAAAGTCCCTGATCCTGCAGCTGACTCACTACACGGGCGGGACTGTTCACCAGCAGCTCGTTGTGCGACAGGAATTGCGTCCCCACCGGCAGCAGCAAGAGCGAAAACAGCAGCGCGGTAGTCACCAGGCGTCCGGCGCCGTTCGGGGCGGTATCCATCAGCCGCTGGGGTAGCAGCCACAGCGCGGCCAGCGCCAGCACGAGGAAGAGGTAATAGGCCGGTGACCCCGCTACGAGGTCGGTTGCCAGCGGCGCCACGAACAAGGCGGCAAACACCAGGGTGAAAAAGCCGCGCGCGATGCGGGACCAGCGGACCATGGCACCCGCGCTTGCCGCCCCCAGCCAGTACGACGCGAGCAGGGCCAGCCCCGCGTAGGCGGGGAGTACGTACAGGATGAGTTTCGACTGCGCGAAGGAATAAAACAGGATCGGGACCATGAACCAGGCCGCCAGCCAGATCACGGTGGCCCGCTTCGCCCGCAGCTCCCGCCACCGCCGCCCGAAGCCGAGCAGCGCAAAGAGCCAGGGAAAGGTGGTGGCCGTCACGGTAAGCAGGTAAAACCACGCCGGCTGGTCGCGGCTCCATTGGTCGCTGGTGTAGCGGTGGATGGTCTGCTCCACCAGGAAGTATTGCAGCAGGGAGCCGTCCTCGGCAATGAGCGCCCCGTACCACGACAGCCCCACGGGCAGAAAGATCAGCACGCCCAGGGCGTGCCGCCCGATCAGCCGCCACCAGCTGGCGGGTGGGTGCAGGAGGTACCAGGCCGGCAGCAGCACCGCGGGCAGAATGACCACCCCGGCCCCCTTGGTGAGCGCCGCCAGCCCCCACACGAAGTAGGCCCCCAGCAACCAGCCCACCGGCCGCCGCTCCCGCTCAGAACGCAGGAACGCCCACACGCCCGCCAGCAGGAAGGTATTCAGGTACAGATCG
>JBGTHX010000230.1:0-5439 GCA_041746055.1 Lewinella sp.
CAGCGTGCGGGGACGCAGGTGCCAGGCCATCTACGAAGCCGGGGACTTTGGGCTCCCGAACCTCTCCCCTTCCGATCTATACGGCGGCGAGACGCCCGAAGACGGCCGGGCCATCTTCATGGCCGTGCTGGAGGGTCGGTCCACTCCGGCCCAGGAGGCGGTGGTGTGCGCTAATGCCGGACTGGCCATTCAGGTGATCCACCCGGACCGCTCGCTACCCGACTGCGTGGCCGAGGCGCGGGAGAGCATCCGCAGCGGAGCGGCCCGCCGGGTGTTGCAGAAACTGCTGGAGGCCTGAAACCCGGTGCGGGGTCTAAACCTTATCTTGCCGGACAAGCACAATGAATATGGCCAACATCCTGGAGCGCATCATTGAACACAAGAAACTGGAGGTCGGCAGGCGGCAGGAGCGGTTCAGCCTGGACGAGCTCCAGGACTCTGCAGCGTACCAGCGCAAACGCCATAATCTGTGCCAGGCGCTGGAAAACAGCCCCCACTTCGGGCTGATCGCTGAGTTCAAGCGCAAATCCCCCTCCCAGAGCGATATCAACCTGGAGGCCGATGCTGCGGCCGTGGCGCTCGGCTATGCACGTGCCGGTGCAGCCGCCATCAGCTGTCTTACGGATGCTCAGTTCTTTGGCGCCAGGCCCGATGACATCGACCGCGTACGGGCCGCTGTCGATCTGCCCATCATCCGTAAAGACTTTATCGTCGACCGCTACCAGATCCACGAATCCCGGGCCATGGGGGCCGACGCGGTACTGCTCATCGCCACCGCCCTGTCGGCTGCCCAGATCGACGAGTTCGCCGAGGAGGCCAACGAGCTGGGTCTGCAGGTGATCTGCGAGGTCCATAACGAAGAGGAAGTTGGCAAGATCAGCCCCAGTGTAGACATCATCGGCATTAACAACCGTAACCTCACCAACTTCGAGGTGGACATCTCGAACAGTCTGGAACTCGAAGAGATGCTGCCCCCGGGCATCCTCCGCATCAGCGAGAGCGGCATCGAGGACCCGCAGTCGATCGTCAAACTGCGGCGGTCCCACTTCCGCGGATTCCTCATCGGCACCCACTTCATGCGGCAGCCCGACCCCGGAGCGGCCTGCGCCGACTTCATCCGCCGGACGCACCAGATCGACGACATTTACAAGGACGCCATCGCATGAAAGTGAAAGTGTGCGGGCTGCGCGAGCCCGATAACCTGGCGGCGGTAACCGGACTCGGCGTCGATTACCTCGGCATGATTTTCCACCCCGATTCCCCAAGGTTCGCCGGCCAACCCTCCCTCGGTGAATGGATCGGCGACCACAACGATCTGTTCCACGAAACCGATCTGGTCGGGGTGTTCGTCAACGGGGAGGTGGATTACCTCCTCAACACCGTTCACGACTTTCATCTCGACTGGGTGCAACTCCACGGCGAAGAGAGCCCGGGCTACTGTCAGGAACTGAAGCTCCTCTGGAGCGTTAACACCCTGCGAAAGGCCAGTATTTGTAAGGCCTTTTCAGTTACCGACCGCTTCGATTTCCGGCGGACCCACGACTACGTCGGCAGCTGCAATCTGTTTGTGTTCGATACGGGGGGTCAGCGCCTGCCCGGGGGCACCGGGAAAAAGTGGAATTGGGACAAGCTCCGGGAATACGACGGCCCCACCCCCTTCCTGCTCAGCGGCGGGATTGGTCCGGAGGACGCGGAGGCCGTGCGTGCCATTAACCATCCCCAGTTCAAGGGCATCGACCTGAACAGTCGCTTCGAGAGCGAGCCCGGCATAAAGGATACCGCGGTGCTAAAGGATTTTCTGGCCCGGCTGCAGTAGCGTGCCGCACGGCTCCGAGATATGGCTTCGCCCACGGACAAGATCGCCATCATTGGCAGCGGCAACCTGGCCTGGCACCTGGCCGGCGTCCTAAAGGACCGGGCGGTGGTGCTGACCCGACAAGCCGATGGGCCGAATCGCTGGCCGGTACCCATACTCCCGCGTACCGAACTGGGGCTTCACCACTGGCACTGCGTATTTCTGGCCGTACCGGACAACGCCATCGCCCAGGTAAGCCAGTGGATGACCGGGCAGCTTCCCCGGGAGGTGCCCGTGTTTCACACCAGCGGGGCTACGGCGGTGGACCGGCTCGACCCGTACTTTATCCACCGGGGCGTGCTGTGGCCGATCCGGTCGCTGCGTTTCGGAGAAACGGTAACAGGTTGGCAGGACCTACCCCTGGTAATCCATGGCTACTCAAACTTTGCCGGGGAACTGCTCCTGGGTATTGCACGCACCCTGAGTGAGACCGTATCCGATCTCGACGACCGGCAACGGGCGCAACTGCATCTGGCGGCCGTCTTCTCCAACAACTTCGTGACCGCGCTATACGAGGTGGCCTTCCAGCTGTGTCACTCGCAGGGGGTACCCTTTGAATTGCTCCTCCCGATCATCCGAAACACCGCCGGGCGCGAAGACGGCACCCGGCCCGCGGAACGACAAACGGGGGCCGCCGCGCGGGGGGATACCCACACCATGGATCGCCACCTGTCCCTGCTGGATCAAAAAAAATACAGGCGCCTCTACCGGGACCTAAGTCGCCTAATCCTCGAGAATCGGCTGTCCCAGCACGACGCGCACCTCGGGCGTGATCCGCACGATGACCTTGAGGATGAGGGGATCCCGTAGCCGGGCCCTGGTCTGCCGCTGCAGGCGATAGGCGGTGCGGATGGCGGTAAACACGGTGCAGAGCGCGGCTTCGCCGCGATGGGCAGCCATGCGTTCCTTTAGGATCTCCTCGGTCCAGTCCGAGTGCTTACCCAGCAGTTCCACGTTCAGCGCGGGACTGATGGCAAGGGTCATGGAGAAACTCGTGATTTCCAGTCCGTAGCCCTCGAGGATGGGAAAGATCTGCAGCCAGTCTTCAATGAGCTTCCCGGTCTTTTCCCGGGTCCCCTCTCCTACCGTACTGGCCAGCCCCGATAGGGCGTTGCGGGCTCCGGCTAGAATATCGTCGATCATGGCTGCTGATTTTGCTCCAAGATCGGGTTACGAGGGAGATTGGGGTCATCTCTTCGACCGCCTGGGTTTCTGTGGGGACGAATGACCGTTTTCCCCGGCCCGGGATGCCTTGATGGGAATAGTGGGGCACATCCACGTCTGAGGTTTCACGGAATCCGACACCCGCACCCGACACCCGATAATCTCTCCCACCCATCAGTATCCGATCTCTTCCCCCGGCACCCGCGGACCCGCACCCGCCATCCCTTAACCTTCCCCAACAAAAGCGCCCCCAATCCCGCCAACAATAGAAACTATTCCTTACCTTTGCGCCCCGAAATCAATTTTTTCACTAACATCCCAATCAGATGTTCGCAATCGTAACCATAGCCGGTCAGCAATACAAAGTTGAGGAAGGTCAGGATATCTTCGTCCACCGGCTAGAAGCCAAAGCTGGCGATTCCGTCAGCTTCGATGCGGTCCACCTTCTCGCCGACGGCGATGACGTGACCGTAGGCACGCCGATGCTCAGTGGCGCCGCCATCGGCGCTACCGTCGTTGAGCCGCTCGTCAAGGGCGACAAAGTAATCGTCTTCAAGAAGAAGCGCCGCAAGGGCTACCGCAAGAAGAACGGTCACCGCCAACAGTACACCAAGCTGAAAATCGACTCCATCGCGGGCTAGTCACGGCCCCCTCATTCCTAACTTTCCCCCCGGGGAGCCAAAAATTTACATACCATGGCACACAAAAAAGGTGTAGGTAGTACCGACAACGGCCGCGACAGTCACTCAAAACGACTGGGCGTCAAACTTTTCGGCGGTCAGGTGGCCCAGGCCGGCAATATCATCATCCGCCAGCGGGGTACCAAGTACCACCCCGGCGAGAACGTTTACATGGGTAAGGACTTCACCATCCACGCCAAAGTAGACGGTAAGGTGTCCTACAAAAAGAGCCGCCTCAACCGCATGTTCGTAAGCATCGAGCCCGGTACCGAGGTCTCCGCTGACAACAACGGAAACGGCAACGGACGCACCGCCGCCCGCCGCTCGAACGAAGGCAACACCGTCCAGCCCGCTAACGCCGGCCAACCCGCCAAGTCGCAGGAGGCCAAGGCCAACCAGGGACCCGTCCACATAGAGGACGCCCCCGAGATGCCTTCCGTAGCCCCCGGCATCACCGATGAGGCCGAGCTGGCCGTCGCCAACGCTGATCAGGGTGGAGCCCTGAACACGGCCGAAGTGACCGGTAGCGACCGCCCCAAAAAGGTGACTACCCCAAGCGGCAAGACCTACCAACTCGATGATCTCACCGTGATCGAGGGCATCGGCCCCGGCATCGCCGGCATCCTGAGCGCGTCTGGCATCAAGAGCTGGCAGGGACTGGCGGATACCACCGTCGAATTCCTGCAGGAGCAGCTTGACGATGCGGGTGGAAACTACGAGACCCACAACCCCAAATCCTGGCCCCAGCAGGCCAAACTCGCCGCCGACGGCAAGTGGGGTGAGCTGGAAGAACTTCAGGGTCGCCTCCACGGCGGTCGCGAAGAGGAATAAACGAGCCCTCCGGTCTGCCGGACAAGAAAAACGCCCGGCCGAGAAGCATCTCGGTCGGGCGTTTGTATTAAAATCCACACGTGCCCCCAGGTGGTTTGACTCCTGCTACGAACATGGTTGGGATAGCTGGCCTGGTTCGGTAATCCCCTTGTCTTCACCCGGCGCGAAACCGGGATCGGAATCCTGACAAGTCGAAGGAGTTGAGGCCCGCCCTAGACAGGCCGAAGTCACTTCCCAATTTAAATAAATTGTAGGGTCAACCAAGTTTCAGGACCCGTGTGGAATAGTTTCAACGCAGCATGCCCCGACAGGGTTGTCAGATCAACCGGAAAGGTCCGCAACGGAGCATTGGGTCGAATTATAACTATCTGTTACGCTAGTCGTTACTAAAGCGTACCTTTGCAGCGCGAGCCGGGACCCTTTGCTTCCACCGATCCACGCCTCGCCCGTCCGCCCGGAATCCCGGGCAGCCAACCCCCTTCGGACCGAAGCACTTATACCCCGCCAACCGGCCCTTTTTGCCGACCTGGCGTGCGCTCCCCGAACCGCGGGAGCTGTTAATTCCCTTCCCCTTTATGGACAGTAAACGTCCCGCTTCCCGCTCCGGCAAAAGCCGCAGTACCTCCAAACCCAATCGCTCCGGCGGCAACCGTCGTAGTGGCGGGGGCGGCGGAGGACAGAACCGCGATCGCCGCGGCAGCGGCGGTGGCCGCTCCAACCACAATTATATTCCCCTTCCCGCCGATATGATGGTGCACGAGGGTGTCCCCCTGAAATCCGTGGAGTACCACGCCGAGACCAAATTCGCCGACTGGCCGGTCAAGCCCCAGCTCAAGAGCGCCATCAAGGCAGCCGGTTGGGTTTTTCCCACCGAGATCCAGGAGAAATCTTTCGAGCACGTCGCGGCCA
>JBGTHX010000231.1:0-8926 GCA_041746055.1 Lewinella sp.
GGCAGCCATTTTTTACCTCACATCGCAGAAATCATAATTTTAGACACGCTCTAAGAGAATTTACGGGTATTCAGGATTCCCGTCCAGCCTCGGATTAACCCTGTTTTCCAGTCATGTAGTCCGCTCCGTATCTTTAAAGCATAGTGTCCCCGTCCGGCCGTGAGGCGGCTCGTGCCGTGACCTGCTGCCCTGGTAGACGATTAGAATGCCGAGCGATAGTTTGGTTCCCCGATAGTAATCGGGACAGGCAGTAAACGTGTCGGTCCTGACTCCGCATGATCCGTCTGATACGAGCACGGCTCGGGCGGGGCCTATAGGGTTCGAGGTGGTCGACCAGTTCGTCTAGTAAGACCTTCGTCCGGGCGCGCCACCGGCGTACACCGTCGAGAAATAGGGTGGGTAGCCACCTTTTGATCAGGCCGTGGCGAAGCCAGGGGAGGTGCCCCCTGGGTGAAGCCGTTCCGGTTGATGCGGTAGCTGTACTGGCGGTGCTGAGTACGCTCCTGTTTGGCCAGTTCCCGGTCCAGTAAACACGCACTTTGCACATTGTAGAACCAGAAGGTCGACCACATATCCTGTTCCACCCCGGGCTGGGTGTAGGCCGAGGTGAGGGTCAGTTGCAGGAAGTTCTTCAGGTGAGATATCCCCGTTTCTACGCCCCAGCGTAGCCCGTACAGTTCGCCGATCCGTTGGTGGTAGAACCTCCGCCGGTGCAGCAGGGTAGTCAGCAGAACTTATACTTCTCCCGTGCAGAGTTCGACGCGCACCAGGCGCAACTCAAGAAATTGGCGCCAGACCGGGTGCTGCCTGAGGTCGCGCAGGGTGTGGTAGGCGCGGTCCTTTAGTTCCACGGTGATGAGCCGGTCGGGCTCGACGCTGCGCACGAAGTCGCGCACTTGGGGACTCATATCGATCGGCAGGCGGATGATGCAGTCCGATCCGTGGCGGCGGTGCAGGAAGGGCAGGCCGTAGCCGGCGTAGACGCGATCGTAGATATAGATGGCCCGCTGTGGAAGGTGCTCGACGTTGGGATACGCGTGGCGGATCTCACCGCTGCGTTGGGTATGTAGGTCGGCGCGCAGGATGATGCGGTTTAATAAATCATAAGTGAGCAGGATGCGGGTGGAGGGCACGTTGTCGTGCTGGTTCTGGTGGAAGCCGAAGGCCTCCCCGATCCAGCGTTCGCGGGGCAGGGTCTGGCCGGTGCCGTCCACGGCGAAGAGCAGGTAGGAGCGCCAGTGGCGGGGGTGCCTAAAGCTGGCATAAAAGGCGTCCACGGACTGGTAGAAGAAGTCTTTAAAGAAAATGGGTAGGATAAGCTTGCGGCGCTGGACGATGGCGGACTTCGTAGCGCCCTTTTGCGCCTATTTACCGGCGATACCGCCAACGCGGCGTTTGGAGTTAAATTTTGCCTAGATTACCTTGGAGCTTTTGCACGGCCTCCCGTTGGGTCCAATCCATGACATCACCTGAATCTACAAGGGCAATTAAACGGAAATATTCGTACCTTTGATGCTATCAAGTGATGGCATCATGCTCCAAAAATACTACGACGGGACCAGTAAAATCATCGAGCTGTCGACGGAAATTGGTCGCCTGATTGGTATTGTCGATTCAAACTACTTACAAAAGCCAACGACTAAGCTTCGGAGGGAAAATAGGATCAAAACCATCTATTCCTCACTTGCAATCGAGGGTAATACGTTGTCTCTCGATCAGGTATCGGACATGATCGACAACAAAAGAATAGCCGGACCTCGGAAGGATATTATAGAGGTTAAGAATGCTATTCAAGTTTATGACTACCTCCGCCAATTCAATCCCTTCAAAGAAGAATCATATCTTGAAGCACATAAGATGCTTATGAGCGGGCTAATTGAACGACCAGGGGAATATCGGACCAAATCTGTTGGCATATTCAAGGGGAGTGCAGTTGCTCATATGGCACCCCCCGCCTGGAATGTCGACAACTTGATGAAAAGCTTGTTTAGCTACTTGAAGGATGGAAAGGATACCTTGATTATTAAGAGCTGCGTCTTCCATTATGAAATGGAGTTCATACACCCCTTCATGGATGGCAATGGTCGAATGGGTAGGCTGTGGCAAACGCTGTTGTTGATGAAGTACAACTCAGTATTCGAATTCCTTCCCATCGAAGGACAAATAAAGCAAAGTCAACAGGGATATTACGATTCATTATCTAGGTCCGATAAAGAAGGAATATCTACGGCCTTCGTAGAATATATGTTAGAGAAAATTTACCTCAGTCTAGAAGATCTAATTGAGTCGCAGCGTCGAAGCCTTACCAATACAGAAAGAATAGAACACTTCATTGAATTTTCGGGTAAGAATATTTTCACGAGAAAGGATTATTTGGCCACCTTCAAAGACATTTCATCTGCTACTGCATCAAGGGACTTGAGAGAAGGAACAGAGCAGGGTTACTTCAAAAGAATAGGAAAAGATCGTCTGACACGGTATGAAATCATCAAGAAATAAAAGGACTGGACCCAACACAGCCTCAACTCCATTAAGCTAAGAGAATTTACGGGTATTCAGGATGCCCGCCCAGCCGGGAGTATTGCATAAAGGGTGTCAGGGCATTTTCGGCCAGCAGGAGTAGTTTTGCAACGGTCTCGCTACTTCCCCACCGGAGGCGGCCCTTCCGGCACCATAGGCGTATATTCATACTCCCCCAGGTCCTCCTCGAATTCCACCCGGATGCGGTCGCGTAAGTCCTCATCTTGGTAGAGATCCACCATGGTACGGGCCAGGGCCTCGGCGGCGAACGCCATACCCTTGTGGCCGATGCTCATGCCCCCGCAGGCCACGACGGCCCAGCTATGCCAGGGCGTGCCGTTCGGGGCGGTGGTCGCCCGCAGGCGGATCACCGGTACCACGTAGCTGACGTCGCCGACGTCCGTGGAGCCTCCGCTGGCCAACTTCTCCGTTTCCTCCAGCGGCTCGATCTTGCTGATGGCACCGATCTGGGGCTTGTCCACGGACAGCTGGATTCCCTTGGCGAATTCCTGCTCCTCGTCGGTATACGCTATCGGTCCCATCTCCTCCAGGTTCTTCTGCAGGACCTCGGCTCCGGTCCGGTTGACCATCACTTCGTGAACGCCGGACACCAGCTTGATCTCGTACTCCACGTTGGCCATCATGGCGGCCCCCTCGGCGATGCGCTTGATCTGATCGTAAACCGGGCGCACGCCGTCGAAGTTGGCGTCGCGTACGCGGGTCCAGATGCGGGCGTAATCCGGCACGACGTTGACCACCTCCCCGGCCACTTCGATGTCGTAGTGAATGCGGACGCTCGGTTTTACGTGTTCCCGGTAGTAGTTGATCCCGGTGGTATACAACTCCAGACCGTCGGAGGCGTCGCGCCCGTTCCAGGGATCGCTGGCCGCGTGGGCTGCCTGACCGCGGAATTCTACGATGAAGTCAACCAGGGCCAGCCCGGTCTGTACCCCCGTTTTCGTTTCGTCGGAGGGGTGCCAGTCCATGACCACGTCGACGTCATCGAAGGCCCCGGCGCGGATCATCCACAATTTCCCGAAGTATTTCTCCTCGGCCGGCGTACCGTAGAAGCGGATGGTGCCCTGCAGTTCCCCGCTCTCGATCAGCTCCTTGATGGCCGTGGCCGCACCCAGGCTGGCCGTACCGAACAGGTTGTGCCCGCAACCGTGACCGGCATGGCCCTCATTCAGTGGCTGCTTTTGGGGTACCGTGGCCTGGCTCAGTCCCGGCAGCGCGTCAAATTCCCCGAGGATCCCGATCACCGGCTTTCCACTTCCGAACTCCGCCGTGAAGGCGGTCGGCATGCCCCCGATATTTTCCTTGACGGTGAAGCCCTGCGCCCGGGCGTACTCCCTGAGTGCCTCCGCCGACTGGGTCTCCTGAAAAGCGACCTCCTCGTACGACCAAATTTTATCACTCAACTCGGTCAGATCCGTGAATTGCGCCTCGATGCTTTCGCTCACGACTGCTTTGAGGTCACTTTGGGCGGCGAGCGCGGGTGCAAGGTGGGGAACGGGAATTCCCAACAGCATCCAGAATAATAGGGGGGTAATGCGATGGTCCATACTGCTGCGTTTGCCTCAAGGTAGCAATATAGTCAATGACCCAAAATTCATATAAAAGCTGGCAAACGATCCCCGCGTTTGCCACTTTTGCATGCCACGTCCACCCACCAGACCGGTGTCGGCGGCAGCGACAAGTCGAGCATTCCGATGGATAGTAGGGTTGTTGCGCTAGCATTTGCTAGGGTTTAAGCTGAAAATTCCATAGTCCAGCTGCTACCCCGGCAATCACTGAGTAGTACTCAGCGTCCCGGCAGCGTAAGCGATGTGTCAGCCACCAGTAGCGTTTTAGGTGTAGGCTTACCAATTGCTGCGTCCACGAATGAGTAGAGAGTTATCCTTAGCTGACCCACCCCCCTAAGTACCAACCAACAAAACCGCATACACCACCACACCGGCCACAAAGGCCCAAAGATTGCTCTTGCGCTCCTCCGGCAATTCTTCCTTGAGCACGTTCATGATGACGCCGCCGGCCACGAAGGAGAAGATCATGCCGACGTAAATCTCCGGGATGGCTACGGTCAGCCCCAGCACCCAGCCGCCGACCAGGGCGGCTACGACCAGCCAGCGGCCCCGGCGGCGGTACAGGTCGTGGTAGTGCGCGTAGAGGCTGTAGTCCGTCACCATGAAGTGGAAGGCCATCGCCAGCACGTAGTAGATCAGGCCGAGGGTGGTCTGGTCTTCCCGCCCCCACAGCAGGTAACCGATGATGCCGTTGTAGACCATGAAGGAAAACATGTGGATCCAGAAGATCCGGGTATCGTGTTCCTCCTGATCGGGGTGGGGTTCGCGTTCGCTCTGGGTGGACCGCTTGGCCGCCCGCTCCAGGGCATAGAACACCACGAGCCCCACCAGCGCGAAGCCGTAAATGTGGTGCTCCATAAATTCCAGCACTACGGCCGACGTATGCTCGGCAAATAGCTCCTGGTACTCCGCGAACTCCGGCAGTACATGCAGAAAGATGTAGGTGACCGATATGCCCCCGCCCAGCGACAACCACTTGCTGCGGGGGATTCCCGACAGCCCCAGGCGGCTCACGAATAGGTGGACCAGGACGAGTACGACGATGGAGATCAGCGAGGGAAGCAGCATGGGGGAAAGATAGCCCACCCCCTCCGCTCTTACCGACCGGCCCCCGCACCCGCGGCCCCGCCCCCTACTCTACGGAAAGTAAGTTCTCCAGGGACACGGAATACCGGTCCGTCGTCGCGTCGTAGGCAATGCGGTAGGCGGTGGGGTAGTAGCCCGCCTGCTGCCACTCCTGCGGTTGACGCACTTCAGTGGTGACGTCGGGTTTGCCACGCAGGAACTCGGTGGTCACCATAGGCTCCAGGAAGACGATCTCGCCGCCGTACTTGCCGTAGATGAAGGTGTGGGTAAAGGTCCCCTCCCCGCTGATCTCCGGCGACTGCAGGTCGATTACGTGGGCGCCCATGCCCGGTACGCCTCCCGGAGTCTCGAGGTAGGCCGGCGGCAGGTTTTCGGCGGGTAGCGGCTGGTTAAAGGCCAGGGAATCGTCCGGACCGATGCGGTCACGCTCGGCCTCCGACAGGAAGTAGAAGTGGACGTCGAAGTGCGGCTTATCATAAACGTGCATGGGCTCGTGTCCGTGCTCGTTCCAGTCCAGCGTGACGTGGTCGTAGGGCGGAAGGCTCACCTCCGCCGGCAGCCGCAGGACGTAGGATGGTGGGTGTTGCTGCCCCGTCGGCAGGCCTTCCAGGGCGTCGGCCCCGAATTCCACGGCCAGGCTCAGGGGGTTGCCCTGGCGGTCGGTAGTAACGACCGTCCAGGCCTTGCCCTTCCCCATGCCCACTTCCGGACCCGTGTAGCGCGTCGGGACGACGGCATCTTCCTGACAGGCCGCCAGGCCGAGCGCCAGCAGGACGAATAAAACAGCATGCGTTTTCATAGTGATGTTATTTAGTGGTTCGAAGGAAAGGGCCGGCCTCAGACGAAGCGAATGCCGTAGCGCTCGCAAATGCCGAATACGGTGGGCATGTCGGGCGGACCGGCCGGCAGCTCGCCGATCTCCCCGAACATCTTCTCGATGCCGGACGGATAGGCGGTGAGCAGTACCCGGGTCTTGCCGGTGCCCACCGTCTTCCAGCTGTGGGGCACGCCGCGGGGGCCGAAGGCCAGGTCACCGGCTTTCAGGACGGTAGTTTCTCCGCCCACGGTGACTTCCAGTTCACCCTCCAGGACGTGGAAGACCTCGTCTTCGTTGTCGTGTACGTGGGGCGGGATCATCACCCCGGGATCGTTGTTCTCCTCGATCAGGGTGAGCAGGCCACCGGTGTCTTCCCCGGTGAGTTTGAACGTCATGCGGTCGCCCAGTACGTTGACTTGCCGGCCCTCCCGGTCCCGCACGATGCGGGGGTCGAGGGTGGGATCGCCCGGCACGGAGCGTAAGTGGGCGGAGAGGGGACTGAGGGCGGCAGCGGCGCCGGCGGCGAGGGAGGTACGCAGGAATGCTTTGCGTTTCATAGCGGGTGAATTGAAGGGTGAAGAAAGACCCGGAGTTCTATGCTCGGGATACCCCTAAATTCCGTCCCGCCCGCCGCGGGCGCCCCACACAAATGGGTAGTTATTCGTACACTTTCGACACCAGTTCCGCCCGCCCGGCCACCCCGTACTTGGCGTAGAGGTGCTTGACGTGGTACTTCAGGGTATTCTGGCTGATGTGCAACCGCTCGGCAATGCCCCGGTACGGCAATCCCTCGATGAGCAGCCGGGCGATCCGCTCCTCCTGGTCGGTAAGGGGTTCGGGGCAATTGCTGAGGTCGATGCCCCGGTTTTCCCGCAGCCGCTGGTAGTTGGTCCAGGCCACGGCCAGGGTGCTCAGCACGGTTTCGTCCTGAAAAGGCTTGACGAGGTAGCCGAAGGGGCCCTGCTCCATGGCGGCCTCCAACGTAGCCGGATCGGAGTAGGAGGTGAGGAAGATGTAGGGCAGGCGGTACTTGGTGTGGAGTACCTCGGCGATCTCCAGGCCGCTCGGACCGGTGCCCAGATTGATGTCCAGGATGACGAAGTTGGGCCGGGTAGACTGCAACAGGTCGTAGGCCCGTACGGCGTCCCTGGCCGTCCCGACGACCTGGACTCCCTGACTTACCAACAGGGACTTCAGGTCGGTACGGATGACCGGATCATCCCCGACCACCAATATGCGCATCGCTCCCAGGGTCATGCCGCTACCTTGTATTCTTTCAGCAAGATATCGATCCGCGTGCCCGCCTGCCCATTTACTTTCAGCTCTCCTTCCAGCTTGTCCACCAGGGCCGTGATCAACTCGTAACCGTAGCTGTCGCCGCGGGTGAGGGCGGCGGGATCGTCCAGTCCCACGCCGTCATCGTCGACCGTCACTTCCAGTCCGCCCGTGGCCTGCCGGATGCCCACGGCAATGCGTCCTCCCCCGCCGGATGGGAAGGCGTACTTGAGTGCGTTGGTCATCAGTTCGTTGAGGATGAGGCCGAGGGGGATGAGGGTGTCGACGTCCAGCACCAGTTCCTCGATGTCGGTGACCACCTCGATTCGGTCTGGGGAGACCTGGTAGGTCTGTAGTAGGTTCTGCAGCAGCTTGTTGAAGTAGTCGCGGATGTTGATGCCCGACAGCTGATCCTGGCCGTAAAGGTTCTGGTGGATGAGCGACATGGTCTGCACCCGGCTCCGCCCTTCGTTGAGGGCCTCGCGGGCCGCCGGATCGCTGACGTGCCGCGACTGGATGCCCAGCAGCGAGGAGATCACCTGCAGGTTGTTCTTCACGCGGTGGTGGATCTCCCGGAGCAGGGTTTCCTTTTCGAAGAGCTGCCGCCGGATCAGGGCGCGCTGCCGCCAGAGCAGGTAGCCCAGACCGGCGAGGAGGAGCAGTCCGGCGGCCAGTCCGAAGATCACCCACCGCTGGGTCGTGAGCCTAGTCTGGCTGAGCGCTTCCCGCAGTTCCAGGTTGGCCAGTTGCTGCCGGCTGAGGAGTTCGCGTTGCTGGAAGTCGTTTTCCAGCCGCAGGGTCGTCAGGGCCTCCACGTTCTCGGCGTTGAGGAGGCTGTCGCGCAGCGCGAAGGCGGCTTCCAGGTGCGGCAGCGCCCGGGCGGGGTTGGTGCCGGCGTAGCTTGCGTAGAGGCCGTGGTGGGCGTCGTAGGTCAGCTGGGGGTCCCCCATTTCCTCGGCCAGGTCCAGGGCCTGCCGGTAGTGATATCGGGCTTCCGTCACCTGTCCGAGTTGGCGGTAGCCGTGCCCCAGTTCGACCAGGCAGAAGGCCGCGTCGCGGGGGTTGTCCTGGGCCCGGGCCGTTTCCAGTCCGCGGCGGTTGTAATCGAGGGCGGCGGGGAAGTCGCCGCGTTGGTTAGCGATCTTGCCCAGGTTATTGAGGGTGGTGGCGATCTCGGCGTCCAGTCCGATCTCCTCCTTCACGGCCAGGCTTTGGAGGAAGTAGGTTTCGGCGGTGTCGGGCACGTTGCGGTCCAGGTAGGCGACCCCCAGGTTGTTGAGGGCGGTGGCTTCGCCACGGCGGTTGCCGCTGTCCCGGCTGGTTTCCAGGTAGGCGGTGTAGTGACGTACAGCCTTGGGGTAGTCCTTCTGGGCGTGGTAGACCTGTCCGATATTGTTGTTGACGATGGCCACCGCGCCGGCGTGCCCGAGTCCTTCGAAAAGATTGAGGGCCTCCAGGTACACCCGCATGGCGGCGGGGTACTCGCCCCGGGCGTAGTAGATGAGCCCCAGGCTGTTGCGGACCGTGCCGCGGGGGAAGCTGTCCGGCCGCGACTCGAACACCGCAAGGGCGCGCTCGTAGACCGCGGCCGCCGAATCCAGTTCGCCGCGGGCGCGGTAGGCCGTACCCAGGTTGGCCAGGG
>JBGTHX010000232.1:0-5485 GCA_041746055.1 Lewinella sp.
CGCACGGCCCGGAGCGAGATCCTGAACATCCGGTTGACCGACCCGCAGTGGCGCGGCAAGCTGCTCGGTGGGGCTTCCCTGGGCCGCGTCGCCGTGTGCGGTCCCGGACAGCAACGACTCCGGGAACGGGTGCCGGAAGACAACGCCTTCAGCTACCGCGGGCCCGAAGTGCCGGCCGCTCGCTTCCTTTTGGCACCCGCGCCCCGCCGCCCGGAGCTGGCCTCCTATGAGCCGTGCTACCTGAATCCGCCCTTCGTCACCAAATCGAAGAAAAAGCCGCTCGCTTGACCCCGCCCCGTTACATGCTGGAGCTGGCCTACCAGGGCACGGCCTACGCCGGCTGGCAGCGGCAGCCCAACGCGCTCACCGTGGAAGAGACCGTGGATACCGCGCTGTCGACCCTGCTGGGCGAGCCGGTCAAGCTCGTGGGTTGCGGCCGCACCGACGCCGGGGTCCACGCCAGCGATTACGCCGCCCACTTCGATTTCGGGGGGGAGATGCCGGCGCGGCTCGCCGGCCGGCTGAACCGCTTCCTGCCCGAGGATATCGCCATCCGCGGCCTGTACCGGGTGCCGGTGGAGACGCACGCCCGCTTCAGCGCCACGGGCCGGTCTTACGTCTACCACCTCAGCCTGTTAAAGGACCCCTTCCGGCCCGCAACGGTAGCCTGGGTGCCGGCGCTGCGGGAGCTGGACCACGCGGCCATGCAGGATGCCGCCGACCTGCTGACCGGGTACGGATCGTTCGCGCCCTTCTGCAAGACCAACAGCGACGCCTTTACGATGCGGTGCACACTCGGCGAGAGCCGGTGGGAGTTCGGACCGGAGCAACTGACCTACCGCATCAGCGCCAACCGCTTCCTGCGGGGGATGGTGCGGCTGATCGTGGGCATGTGCGTACGGGTAGGGGAGGGCCGGCTGTCGCTGGACGAGGTGCGCCGGGCACTCGACCGGCAGGAAAGGCTACCGAAACCCTGGAGCGCCCCCGCCGCGGGGCTTTACCTGTGTAATGTGGCTTACGGGGACCGAAGTAGCTGGGAGCGGCTGCTGTAATTTGATCCGGACGCGTATCTTTGGGCGGCCCAGCGATCCTTTTGTGAGCGATACACCTGGTTTGCGGCCTGTTTAGTGAGCTCGGCCCCATTAACTTTCGTGTATGTTCGTATTTGTACTCAGCTTTCTGATCTCCTTTGCCCTAGTATTTTCGATCATGCCCAACGTGATCAGGATCGCCATTGAGAAAAAGCTGGTAGCGATGCCCGAGGCCCGGAGCAGCCACGAGACCATCACGCCCTGCCTGGGCGGTATCCCTATCTTCCTCGGCATCCTCTTCTGTTCCCTTCTGCTTACCCCCATGCACCAGTGGAGTGGCCTGCAGTACATCCTGAGTGCCCTGGTGATCGTCTTCATGATCGGTACCAAGGACGATATCAGCCAGCTTTCGGCGGGCAAGAAGACCATGGGGCTGTTCATCGCCATTGCTATCCTGGTGACGCGCGGCGAGATCCGTCTGGAAAGCATGTACCACCTGTTCTGGATGTCCGGCACGCTGCCGTACTGGTTTTCCATCCTGGCCAGCGCCTTCACCCTGCTCGTGATCTCCAATGCCTTCAACCTGGTGGATGGCATCGACGGACTGGCGGGTACCGTGGGCGTCATCGCCATGGTAAGCTTCGGTACCTGGTTCTTCGTCGTGGGCATGGTACACCTCGGCATCCTGGCCCTAGCCGCGGCCGGCGGATTGCTGGCCTTCCTTTACTACAATATCTCCAAGACGCGAAAGACCTTTATGGGCGACACCGGAGCGCTAGTGATCGGTATGCTGCTGGGCATTATGACCATCGAATTTATCGACGTCTGTTCTACGGCGGCCATACCCTCCGTCTACCGCTTCCACCACCCGATCGCGGTGGCGGTAGGCATCCTGATCATCCCGCTGTTTGACACCATCCGCGTGTTCATTACCCGCATCCTGCGCGGCAGCAGTCCGATGAAGCCGGACCGCCGCCACATCCACCACCTGCTCATCGAGTCGAATCTTAGCCACGTCCACGCCACCTTTATCCTGGCGCTGGTCAACCTCACCTTCATCAGCCTCGCGCTGCTGCTGGATCCGCTCCTTGACCTCCATGTCATCCTGCTGGTGGAGATCGTGCTGGCGGTGACGCTCACCTACTTCCTCCACCGCCACACGCGGGAGTTGAACCGGCTGCGGCGAAAAGAGGAGGCCGAGCTGCAGGATACCCGGCCCGCGGCCGTGCCGCAGACGCAGACCGCGTGAGTTGGGTACTGGTCTTCCTCGGCGGGGGACTCGGAGCGTGCTGCCGCTTCGGACTGGCCCGGGTGCTGCCCCCGGCAGTGTTGGCCGACGGGGACTTTCCCTGGGCCACCTTCCTCGCCAACCTGCTCGCGTGCATCCTGCTCGGCCTGGCGCTTGCCCAGGCGTCGCGCGGCCAACTACCCCGGCAGGGACAACTGCTCCTCATTACCGGATTTTGCGGCGGCTTCTCTACCTTCTCTACTTTCGCGGCCGAACTGGCCGACCTGTTTCAGACGGGCCATGCACCAACGGCTCTCCTCTATCTGGGGGGCAGTCTCCTCTGCGGCACGCTGAGTCTGGCGGCGGTACTCTACTTCACCGGGCCCACCGCGGGCTGAGCCGGCGCGTGGTAGCGGCCCATCGTCACGACGATGGCCGTGGCAACGAAGAAGAGGCTGCCCACCTTGTCGGTTTCCAACAGGTCGTTGATGAGGCTGAAGGCCACGACGATCACGACCGATAACAAGGCCGCCACCAGGGCAGCCCGGGCGGCGGGGTCGGCCTGTTGCCGGTAATACTGGCTCCCGTACCAGAAGATGGAGCCGAAGAACAACAGGAGGAAGAACAGCCCCGGGTACCCTTGCTCCACCAGCGTCATGAGGAAGTAGTTGTGGATGCCGCTGCGCTCTGGATTGTCGCTGACGTAGGTCTCGAAGTTATTGTTGGTATAGCCCTGGTACAATTCCACGAAGTTGCCCGGTCCGAAGCCGGTAGCCGGGCGGTAGGGTACCATATTTCCCCCCGCCACCCAGCGGTAGAAGCGCTCCATGGTGGAGATATCCTCGAGCTGGTAGGTGGCCGAGATCAGGTCGTTGAACTCCTGGTGGGCGATGGTCGTATCGAAATTGGGGGCGTACTCAAGGTACTTGTGGTCGTGCACTAAGTACACCGCCACCCCGATACCGGCGGCCACGCCCAGGGCCAGGGCCGGCCGCAGCAGCCCCCACCGCAGGAGCAGGTAAGCGCCCCCCGCCAGGGCCAGCGCCACGTAGGCGGCGCGGGTGTAGGAGAAGAAGATGGCCGCGCCCCACAGTGGCAACACCCCCATTGCCAGCCAGCGCCAGCTCCGGCCCGTCCGCCGGCGATGCCAGAGCAGGTAACCTACCCAGGGAGTGAAGGTGGCGAGGCAACCGGCGTAGGCCACGTGGTTGCGCATGAAGGGGTGGAGGGTGTGGAACTGATCGGCGAAACTGAAGCCGTACGTGGCGTGCCGCAACAGCGACTGCAACGCCACGAAGAGCAGCGGCCAGAAGACACAGTAGGCGAAGGTGGTCACCCGGTCGGGCCGCCGGAGCAGCAGCAGCGGCACCAGGAAAAAAGCTCCCACGTACCAGAGCTTCGCGAGGGAGAACTTGATGCTGAGCAACTTGAGCTCCCCGAAGCCGGTGGCCACCAGGATCCAGGTCACGTGCAGGTAGAGCAGCAGGGCGATGGGGCCGCCGAAAGTGCGGTGGTCGTAATCCGACCAGTGGCGCGCGGCGTGCAGCACCAGCCAGGCGGTCAGCCCCACGGCGAGGGGTTCGGTGGGCAGATCGGTGCCGAAGCCGCCGGGTAGTTCCACCTCGGTACCCAGGGGGATCATCACCAGTAATATCCAGAAGAAGGGCCGCATATCCACCGCCGCCTGCGCCAGTACCCAGCAGAGCACCGGCACGCCGGCGAGCCAGTAGTGCCCGCTGCCGATGGCCGCCGCCACGCACAGGAGTACGAGGGCCGCGTAGGCGGTGTAGAGACGCAGCTCCAGGCTCATCGCGTAATGCTTCCCCAGTCGTAGCGCCGGCCGTTATCCAGCAGCAGCACGCCCACCACCGCAAAAACGAAGGTGAGGATGGTAGCCCCGCCCACGATCAGCCAGCGGATGGGTGAGCTCTTGACGAGGGGTACCTCCACCTCCTCGATCACTTCCAGGGTGCGGCGGTCGCCGTCCAGAATGCTCTGGTACTGCTTCAGGCGGGTGCGGCTCTCACTCAGTGCCTCGTTGGCCTGCAGCCGCTCCTCCTCGAGGTTGTCGATGAGGCCGATGCTGCCGTTCAGTTTCTGCAACTGATCGTTCAGCGAGGCGCGGTTCTCGCGCAGGCCGGCCAGGTCGACCGTCAGTTTGGCAATGCTATCGCGGCGGCCCTGCTCGCGGAACACGCCCAGCCGGGCTTCCGTGGACGCCAGCTGCTGGTCGATCCGGCTGGAGGCCGTACCCAGGGATTCGCTGAGCGCCTCGGTATTGTATACCCCGGAGGACTGCCGCACCTCGGAAAGCCGGGTGTTGATGTCGTCGATGCGCCGCTGGCTCTCGTTCACCTCCCGCTGCAGACCGCTGGCGTTGCGGCGGTGGGTGGCCCGGATCAGGCTCAGGTTGGTGGCGTTGATGTGCTCCCGGGCCGCCCGGGTCATGGCCGCGGCCCGCTCGGGGTCCTTGTCTTCTATTGTCAGTTCGATCACGTCGCGCGGGGTACGGTCTACCTCGAAGTGAGACCGAAACTCCTCAACCACCCTGACCGGACCTTTCTGCGTCGTACTGTCGATGTCGTAGACGGAGTAGAGGGCGAAGGTGTCGACCAGGTAATGAATTACCTCGTTGCTCTCCGCGATGCTGAGGAGGCGGTCGATATCATCCCCGTTACCGTAAAAGGCGATGCGTCCGCCGGTGGTGCCGAAGGTGCTCTCGATGGAGATCTGCTCCGGACTGATAGCCACGAAAGAAGTGTAACCGCTGTAATACACCGGCAGCAGTAGCGAGATCACCACCGCCAGTATAGCCCCGGTAGCAGTGGTGATCGCGATCGGCTTGCGCCACTGCCAGAGGGTACGCAGCACGCCCAGCAAATGGACGGGCGGATCGGTGGGGGAAGGTCGGGACTGCAACATAGGTGATCTTGGGGCTCGCTCGCCGCAAAGGTAATACGCCGGGGGGCGGGTACGCGGGTGCGCAGGCAGTTCCGGTCGGCGGCATCCATTGCATGTGTGGGAGGGTGGAGGAATATTTGGGATTTATCTACTCCGCCGTACATTGGACCGCTGATACCCTACGAGCCGGAAGATATACCGGAAACCTAGCCAAAACCCCTCACTATGCAACGAACCCAAACTAACGCAGTGCTCAGTACGCTGCTCTGCCTCTTTCTACCCTGCCTGCTGCTGGCCCAGTATCCCGTCACCGGCACGGTGACGG
>JBGTHX010000233.1:0-3256 GCA_041746055.1 Lewinella sp.
AAGAGAGCGCTTATTTTTTCCCAGAAAGTGGCCATTTGTTGGTGTTTTGGGGCGTCACCTCGCCCCGGTACCGGAGTTCGCGGGCTTCGCTGTAGCCGAACTCCGCGGCGGGCAGGAGACGGTTGAGGGTTTTGGTAACCAGGAGGAGCTGTGCCGCCGGTAAGCTGAAATCGCGCACCGTCCCGGCGGAATCGTAGAGGTAAAGGGTGCCGGAGCGCATCAGGTTGAGTCCGAAGGGAGCCCGCTCGGTCACCATCCCGTATACCCACACGATCTGCTCGGGGTGCTCCCGCAGCAGTTCCCGTACTTCCTCCACCGGCCGCTGCCCGAGCAGTCGGAGCATCCACACCGTAGCCAGCAGAGCCGCCAGCGCTCCCGCGAACGGAAGCCATATACTGTACCGAATGGTTAGTACGGCGGTCAGCATGCCCACGGTCGCGAGGGCTACGGCCGCGATTTGCTGGCTGCGGTGTTCGCGCTCCAGACTCTTCCAGAGGGGGTCCAGGCCGGGGTGCCTCAACAGGCGCTCGTGGGCGTTCATATATACTATAGGGCGGAACTGTCGAAGTGGTTTAGCTTGCGGCCGTCAATAATGTATCCTTGAGCATAAACATGTCCGTCAGGGCATACGCTCTAACACAAAGCCAGTTACACGCATCCAGGCCATCGCCCGCCGACCTCCGTTATGCACACCCCTCCGTTCATCCAGCCTTCCGCTTACGTGGTAGCCCTCGATCCCGAGCAGCGCATTACGGCGGTTAGCCGGAACGTATCGGAAGTGACCGGCGGGGACGCGGGTGCCCTGGTTGGTGAACCAGGGAGCCGGGTTTTTTCCGCGGCCACCCTGCAGCGCTTTCGCGCCGTGAATGAGCGTACCACTCCCCTCCCCGTTCCCCTCCGCGACGGCGAACCGGTACCCTGGGGCAACCGCCAGTGTATCCTGCACCGTCACTCCGGTGGTACCGTGGTGGAGGTCGAGGCCCGGTCCTCCGAATCCCACTCCCTGACTACGGAGGTAGGACTTCGCGACGTTAACGATGCCATCCTTTCCTCCACCGGTACACACGAGATGTTGCAGACCGTCTGTGAAAAACTGGCCTACCACCTGCTTCTCGATCGCGTAGTTGTTTATGAGCTGGAGCCTGAGGGAGGAGGCCTGATCAGTGTAGAGTACAACAACGGCGTATTCGATAAAATGCTCGGCCTGCACTTCCGGCAGGTGGACTTTTCCGAGGAAGCCAAAACCGCCTATGCCCTGGAGTCCGTCCTCGTGGCTTCGGTGACTGAAGCACCTCCGGTAGACATGGTCGGGGAAGTCGAATCGATCGCCACGATAGTAGATCAACGGCTCGGCTGCCGTCCGCCCTTCCCCGTGCTTGACCGCTTCATGCGCGAATCGGGGATGGCTACCAACGCCAGCGTAGCCCTGTATAACCAGGATAAGCTATGGGGGGTCATCTTCGGCCACGCCAGGGAACCTATCCATCTGGACTACCAACTGCGCACCTTCCTGCACCTCGTGGGCAACCTTTCCAGCCAGGCCTTCTCCTACCGCCTGTTCAACCAAAATCACCGCAAGGCCATCGCTTCGGACTATATCCGGGCCAGGCTCAGGGAAAATATCGCTACGGCCAGCAGCCTGGTCGAAGGCCTTCACCATTCCGACCCGTCCCTGCTGGATGTGGTCCCCAACACCACCGGCTCCGCTATCCTGCTAGAGGGGCAACTGGTGACCATCGGCACCACCCCCACGGAATCGGAGATCACCAGCATCCTGAACTGGGCCCATGAGTTCGTGAAAAACGGCGAGGTGTACCACACCCACTGCCTTGAAACTAATTACCCACCCGCCCAACAGCTTCGGGAAACGGCCGCCGGCCTGTTGCTGGTGCCGCTAAATGCCTCGTGTACGGAATGGATCGCCTGGTTCCGGCCCGAACGGATCGAAGAGGTGTTGTTCGGAAGCTTAGGAACGGAAGACCGCGCCACGTCCCAACAAACCTTTCGACCAACCGCGGAGGTGCGTCGGTGCTGCTCCCTGTCCTGGGCACCTACCGAAGTGGCCGCCGCCCAGGATCTCCAGTTGTACATCCGCGACGTGGTCATGGAAAAGTACAGCCAGCTGAGCCGGGTCAACCACCAGCTACAACTTGCTTACGACGAGATGCAGTCGTTCAGTTACACCGTCAGCCACGACCTGCGGGCTCCCCTAAGGGGAATAGACGGCTTCGCGGAGATCTTCATGGAAGACTACGGTACCCAGATTGACGGGCAGGGAAAGGCGCTCATCCAGACCATCCAGCAGAACGCCGCCCGGATGAATCAGTACATCGCCGATATCCTGGAACTGTCCCGGGTCGGTCGCACTACCATCCACGCCGCGGACTGCGACGTCAGCAGCCTGGTGAACGTGGCCATGAGCGAGATAGCCGAGCGGCCCGGCGGCGAGGGCCAGGGTGAGGTCGAGGTCGTGATTGAGCCGGACCTGCCCCACATCGTCGGAGACCCGCAGCAACTCGGACTCGTGTTCCGTCAGTTGCTCTCCAATGCCGTGAAGTACAGTTCCAAGAATGTCAACCCCCGGGTCCGGGTGGGTTACCGGCGGCATGCGGTGGCCGGTCCCGGGGAGTTTTTCGTCGCCGACAATGGGATTGGGATCCCGCCCCTGCACCGCGAACGGGTTTTCGGAATGTTCAACCGTCTGGTGACCCAGAAGGAGTACGATGGCAATGGTGTCGGCCTCGCCATCGTCCACCGGATCATTAACCGCCACGGTGGTGAAATTCGCATTGAAAGTGAGCTAGGACAAGGGGCGACATTTTTATTCTACACTAATCCACAAGTTTGACCTCGGAATCAAACACTAGGGGTCTTCGCCGGTTATTACCCCGTCTGCGCCTACTTATCGCCCGTATCCGGAGTCTTAATTTTCTGACTTTTGCCTGCCTCACACCATGTACAGCAATCAAATACTACTCGCCGAAGATGACTCGACTGACGCTGAATTCTTTCAGCGTGCACTCACCCGCCTAGACTCACCCCCTGAGTTGGTGTGGTGCAAGAATGGCAACGAGGCCTTCGAAGGCCTTATGCGATACTGTGAAACGTCCAGTCTCCCCCGCCTGGCGATCCTCGACATCAAAATGCCGGGTATGAGCGGACTCGAGCTGCTAGACAAGCTCAAGAGCGACAGCCGCACCAAAAACATCCCCATAATTATCATGTCCAGCAGCGACGAGCCGCAGGACATCGCCCG
>JBGTHX010000234.1:0-4215 GCA_041746055.1 Lewinella sp.
GCTGCTCAGCACCTTGATGGGAAAGCTGAGGTTGTCGACGGTGAGGCGGCGCTGCAGGCCGCTGATCCACAGTCCTTCGATCCGGTACCCCGCGGCGGGCACCTTCTCCATCTCCATACGGCCCTTAGCTCCCACGAAGAGGAACTCGGCGTCCGGCCGCAGGCGGCGCAGCTCGTCGGCGATGGCTATGGCGGGGAAGATGTGTCCGCCCGTACCGCCGCCGCTGATCACGAATTTGGGGGCTCGGTTAGGTTGCATCGGCGGTCATGGCTTCTATGTACTTCGACACCGACATCAGAATGCCGAGGGAAATACAGGTGAATAGCGTACTGGTACCCCCCATACTGACGAGCGGCAGGGTAAGCCCGGTAACGGGCAGGAGGTCCAGGTTGACGGCGATGTTGAGGAAGGCCTGCAGCAACAGCGACAGCCCGATCCCGAAGGCCACCATGGCCCCAAAGGCTTTACTACTTCGCGTGACCAGTCTGATGACGCGGAAGAACAGCAACAGGTAAATACTGATGATGAGGATACCCCCCACCGCACCGTATTCCTCTACGATGATGCTGTAAATGAAGTCACTCTGGGCGCTGTACAGCGTATGCCGCTGGGTGGAGTTGCCCGGGCCTACCCCGATCACGCCGCCGTTGGCGATCGCGATCATAGCCCCGGTGATCTGCCGGCGGTCGTCGACCTTGGCGGCGGCGGGGTTGAAGTAGGTCTCGATCCGCTTTTCCCAGGTAGCTGCGCGCGGTACCAGGTTGGGATACTTGCTGCCCACCATGACCAGAATGCTGAACACGCTGATGCCCAGCAGGATCAGCATCACGATGTACTGCATCGCCACGCGGCCCACGACCATCATCAGGATGCAGATCACGAAGAGCATGATGGCCGAGGAAAGGTCGCTCAGCGCGATCAGCAGACACACCGCCAGTACCGGCAGAATGATCGGCATAAAGGCCTCCTTGAAGTCCTTGATCACGTCCTGCTTGGAGCCGATCGCCCGCGCCACGAATAGGATGAGCGCCAGCTTGGCGAAGTCGGAACTCTGGAAGGTGAGGTTGAAGAACGGCACCGTCAGCCAGCGGCGCGCGCCGTTGATCTCCGTGCCGAAGATCTGGGTGAGCACCAGCAGCAGCAGGGCTACGATGAGCAGGGACGGCGCCCAGCGACTATACTTGGTATAGGCCAGCAAGTGGCCGATATAGATAATCACCAGACCGAAGCCCAGGATCACCGCGTGCTTGAAGAGGTAGCCGCTCACCGCCCCGCCGGAGTTGCGGTACGCCAGGTTGGCGACGGCGCTGTAGACCGCCACCATGGAGATCAGCGAGAGGAGCACGATGATGGCCCAGAGGACCCGGTCGCCCCGCAGTTCGGTCGCGATGCGCGTGGAGATATTCATCGGGCGATGGTTTTAACGTGGGCGCGGAACTGGTCGCCGCGGTCCATGTAATTCTTGAAAAGGTCGAAGCTGGCGCAGGCGGGGCTCAGCAGGATCCGGTCACCGGGTCGGGCGAACTCGTCCGCCAGCCGCACGGCCGCTTCGGCGCTGCGGCACTCCACTACCCGGTCCAGGTCGGGGAAGGCTTCGATCAGTTTGTGGTTGTCGGCGCCGAGGCAGATGAGGGTATGCACCTTCCCGTTCATCGCTTCCCGTAGCACGTCGTAGTCGTTGCCCTTGTCGGTACCGCCGGCGATCCAGACCGTGGGTCCGTCCATCGCTTCCAGGGCGAAGTAGGTGCTGTCCACGTTCGTAGCCTTGCTGTCGTTGATCCAGGTGCGGCCGTCGGGGGTGGGGATGCGCTCCATCCGGGGGGGGGCGGGCTGGAAGGTGTCCAGGGCCGGTTGTATTTCCTCGTCGCTCACGCCCAGCAGCTTTGCGATGCGGACGGCGAACAGGGCGTTCATGGCGTTGTGGCGTCCGGTGAGCGGGCCGCTTCCCAGTTCGAAGGTCGACAGGTCCACGTGGATCACCGAGCTTTTAATGTCGGTTTCGGGTACGATCTCTGTGACCTGCGCGCGGGTGGGGTTGCGGCGGAGCGCGGGTGCCAGGGTCTCCGGGTCGCGCAGCAGAAGCAGGTGATCCTCCGCCTGCATATTTTTGGCGATCTGGAGCTTGCTGTCGGCGTAGCGCTCCAGCTGGTAGTCGTACCGGTCGAGGTGGTCCGGGGTGATGTTGAGCACCGTGGCGATGTCCGGCCGGAAATCGACGATACCGTCCAACTGGAAGCTGCTCAGTTCGAGCACGTAGATGTCCTGGGGCTCGTGGTCCAGCAGCAGGCGCGCGAAGCTGTCGCCCAGGTTGCCCCCGGCTACCACCTGTTCTCCGGCCATCTGCAGCAGGTGGTGGGTGAGCAGGGTCGTGGTGGTTTTCCCGTTGCTGCCGGTGATGCCCACAATGGTGGCCTCGCGGTCGGCGTAGTGGTAGGCGAACTCGATCTCCGACACCACCAGGATACCGGCCTTCGCGAGCTCGCGTACGGGCGGTGCCGTGTCCGGTATGCCGGGACTTTTGACTACCACGTCCGCCTGCAGCAGACGGGTCATGGTGTGGCCCCCCGTTTCGTATTCGATGCCGGCCGCGTCCAGTTCCGCCAGGTATTTGGGGCTGCCCGCTCCCGCGTCGCTGACGAACACGACGTAGCCCTCCCGCTGCCCGAGGCGGGCGGCGCTGGCTCCGGATTCTCCGGCACCGAGGACTACGAGTTGCTTGGCGGACATCGGGTTAGCGGAGTTTGAGGGTGAGGATGGTGGCTACGGCCAGGAGGATGCCAATGATCCAGAAGCGGATAACAATCTTGACTTCCGACATGCCGCCCTTCTGGTAATGGTGGTGGAGGGGCGACATCCGCAGGATGCGGCGACCTTCCCCGTATTTCTTGCGGGTGTATTTGAAGTAGCCCACCTGTGCCATCACCGAGACGTTCTCGATCACGAAAATGCCGCAGAGGATGGGGATGAGCAGTTCCTTCCGGAGCAAAATGGCCAGGGCCGCGATGATGCCGCCCAGGGCCAGCGATCCGGTATCACCCATAAAGACGGCCGCCGGAAAGCTGTTGTGCCACAGAAAGCCCAGGCAGGCCCCCAGCAGACAGCCGCTGAACACGATCAACTCCTGGCTGCCGGGCAGGTGGAGGATGCCGAGGTAGTTGGCCGCGATGGCGTTGCTGCCCACGTAGGCGAATACCGCCAGCGTCCCGGCGATGATGGCGGAGGTTCCGGTGGCGAGTCCGTCGAGTCCGTCCGTGAGGTTGGCCGCGTTCGATACCGCGGTGACGATGAAGACGATGAGGGGCACGAAAATGATCCACACCAGGTGGCGGCCGATGTCGAACACATCGGCGTAGGTCATCACGCCATTCTTGAGGAAGGGCACGTTGGTTAGCGTGGTCTTGTAGTTGGCCCGCTCGACGGTTCGGCCGTTGTCGAGGGTGACGGCGGTGAAGTCCCCTACCCGCTGGGCCTCCACGATGCCCACCGATTCGGCCTCGGCGGCGGTCATGCGCACCACCACCTGCTCGCTGAAGAGCATAATCAGGGCGATGAGGAGTCCCAGACCGATCTGCCCGGCCACCTTGAATTTGCCGGCCAGGCCATCCTTGTTCTTGTGCTTGATCTTCAGGTAGTCGTCGATGAAGCCGATGGTGCCCATCCAGACCGTGGCGACCAGCATTGTCAGGAGGTAGACATTGTCCAGCCGCGCAAAGAGCAGGCAGGGAAGGAGGATTGCGAGCAGAATGATGAGTCCGCCCATGGTGGGGGTGCCCTTCTTCTCCAGCTGTCCCTCCAGACCCAGGTCCCGTACGGACTCCCCGATCTGCTGCTTACGCAGGTAGCGGATGATGCGGCCGCCGGTGACGATGCTCAGCAGGAGGCTGGTGATGATCGCCACCCCGGCGCGCACGCTGAGGAAGTCGAGCAGGTTAGCGCCCGGGAAATCCCCGAAGGTGGCCTTCAGCCAGTCGATGAGCTCAATTAACACGGGCGGATTCCTTTAGGGCTTGCGCTAATTCCTGGCGATCGTCGAAGGGCAGGCGCTCGCCCTTGATCTCCTGGTAGGTTTCGTGTCCTTTACCGGCTACGAGGACGACCTCGTGGCCCATCCGCACCGCGGTGCGGATCGCCTGCCGGCGGTCGGTAATACGAAGTACCCGGGCCGCCGTGGCGGCACTCAGGCCGGTCTCCATTTCGTCGAGGATCGCCTCCGGC
>JBGTHX010000235.1:0-3548 GCA_041746055.1 Lewinella sp.
TCACCCTTCCTCCGTCGGGCGACGCTGCGAGGTCCTGTCACTGAATCAGCCGATGATCACCAGGACCCCGGAGTGTGCTGGCACCTCCGAGTGTCCGGGTCGCGGCACCTCCCGCAAGATTTCCGGACACTCGCAGGTCACCCTCCTCTTCCGTCGGGCGACGCTGCGAGGTCCTGTCACTAAATCAGCCGATGATCACCAGGACCTCGGAGTGTGCTGGCACCTCCGAGTGTCCGGGTCAACTCCATACTCTAGCGTTAGCCAAAATGCCTAATATTAGGGAGGTTGACAATTCTTGAATCGAGCAGTCGTGGCGGAGAAAGCAAAGGGTCAAATTTTACCGGGCAGACGATACCATGTCTATAACCGTGGTGCTTTTCGGCAGGAAGTCTTCAGGGACGACCAGGATTGTATTCATTTTCTGAATCTCACCAAGAAATACATCAAAGATCCCCTAACGTTACTTGGCTACGCCATCCTACCCAATCATTTTCACCTTTATATCGAGGTAAAGAAGGCGGAAAAATTATCGACTTTCTACCGGGAAAGGCCTTCAGCTATAGGAAACAGGATTGGGCATTTGCAGAATGCTTACGCTAAGTACTTCCGATACAAAACCAAATCACAGGGCACGGGGGCGGTATTTCAGGGCCGTTACAAGCGCAACGAAGTCAGTGACTTCCTCTACCGCAGAAATATCATCCATTATTTGAATGGTAATGCCTGGCACCACGGACTGGTGGCTGATCCGGAAGATTATCCCTTTACCTCCTTGCAGGAATTCCTCTTTCCCGCTGTGGAGCCTTTCGTAGATGTAGACAAGGCAGTAGCAGACTTTGGAGGAAGAAAGGCTTTCAGGGACGATTGGGAGCGTGTCAGAGCAAAACGAGGCCTAAATCACGACCTTGAATGGGAACCAGAGGCTGGTTAACGCTGTAATTCCGGACCCTTGCTGCTCCCCTTCCGCTGTCGGGCGACGGTGCGAGGTCCTGTCACGGAATCAGCCGACAACCACCAGGACCTCAGAGCGTGCGGGCACCTCCGAGGGTCCGGGTCGCGGCACCAGCGGTCGGCTATGTCAGAGGCTCCAAGCCTTCCCCCCGGTCTCACTCAGCGGCATATCCCCGTTGTACTCCCCCGGCACCGGGTCATACGCCAGCACCTCCGTGCCGATCTTTTCGGAGCTGAGGTAGCCCCAGAGTGCCATGGACTTCAGGGAGCGGTAAAACCCGATTGGCGGCTGCTCGCCGACGGCGGTACCCCACACGGCGGGCATGTAGATCGGGGAGTTCTCCGCGTCGCTGAAGAGCTGTCCGCGCTGCTCCTGCTCGAGCTCGTAGAAGGTGCTGCCGAAGCGGGTACGCGCCTGGTCGTCGAATTCGAGGATGCCCACCTGCATCGGCGAGGGCTTGTCGCCCGCCGGGGTGGTGGCAGCCATGACCCGGTCAATGAACTGGTGCACCCCTACGTCCAGTCCGCCGGGCGTATCGGTGGCGGGCAGCAAGGTATCGACGTAGGAAGACAGGAAGCGGGCCTCATCGTCCGAAAAATAGGCGGGCGACCAGTCCAGTTCGGGTTCACGCTGACAGCTTTGCAGCAGCGCGGGAGTAATGATGGCTCCACCGGCCAGGTAGCTGATGTGGCGGAGTACGTCGCGGCGGTTCATCATCAGATATTCTGTTTGTTGAGTTCGGAGACGGCGTGGTCCGCGGCGCGGGCCGTGAGGGCCATATAGGTTAGCGAGGGGTTCACGCAGGAGGAGGAGGTCATGCAGGCCCCGTCGGTGACGAAGACGTTCTTCGCGGCGTGCACCTGGTTGAAGCCGTTGAGCACCGAGGTCTTCGGGTCGCGGCCCATGCGGGCGGTGCCCATCTCGTGGATGCCGTAGCCCATCTCGTGCTTGTTGTCGAATTCCACGACGTCCTTCAGGCCGGCACGCTCGAGCATCTCCACGGCGTCCTCCCGGGCCTGGTCGTTCAGGGCCAACTCGTTGGGGCCCCACTCGGCGTCGATGCTGAGGGTGGGCTGTCCCCACTTGTCGGTGACGTCGGGATTCAGTTTCACGTGGTTGCGGTGCTGCGGCAGGCTCTCCGAGAAACCGGTGATGAAGAACTGCCAGGGGCCGGGCTGCAGCAGCTTTTCCTTGAACTCGGCGCCGTACTCGGGTAAGTTCGCCGCTTCCCGCGAACCCGCGCGCCCGGCACCGCCCTGGTAGCCGAAGCCGCGCACGAATTTGTCCGACCGGCTCGCCTCGTCGATGTTCCAGTAGCGGGGGATGTAAATGCCGTTGGGCCGGCGGCCTTTGTAGTAGCGGTCCTCGAAGCCGTCGACGGTCCCCGTGGCACCTACCCGGTAGGTGTGGTCCATAAGGTTGTGGCCGAGCTCACCGCTGTCGTTGCCGAAGCCGTTCTCGAAGCGCTGCGACTTCGAGTTCAGCATGATCTGGGTAGTCGAGAGCGTCGAGGCGTTGAGGAAGATCACCCGGGCCTTATAGTCGATCACGTCGTTGGTCTCCGCGTCGATGATGCGCACCCCCGTGGCCCTGCCTTTGGCGTCATCGTAGATCACCTCCTGCACGATGGAGAAGGGCCGGATGGTCAGCTTACCCGTGGCATTGGCGGCCGGGAGGGTGGTGGAGTTGGAGCTGAAGTAGGCGCCGTAAGGGCAGCCGCGGCTGCAGCGGTTGCGGTACTGGCACTTCCCACGGCCGTTGTGGGGCACGGTGAGGTGGGCGACGCGGCCGATGATCATGTTGCGGCCGGGGTGGTTCTTCTCGATGCGTTCACGAACGGATTTCTCCACCACGTTCATTTCCATCGGGGGTAGGAACTCGCTGTCCGGCAGCTGCTTCAGGCCGAGCTTGGCGCCGCTGATCCCGGCGAATTTCTCCACGTAGGAATACCAGGGCGCGATGTCGCGGTAGCGGATCGGCCAGTCCACGCCGTTTCCGTCCGCGGCGTTGGCGCCGAAGTCGATGTCGCTCCAGCGGTAGGTCTGCTTGCCCCACAGCAGCGAGCGGCCACCCATCTGGTGGGCCCGGATCCAGAGAAAAGGCTTGATCTCGGTGTAGGGATTCTCGCGGTCGTTGGCGTGGAAGTGCTCGGTATCCTTGCCCACGAAGCCCGAGCGGATGCTCTTGTAGTGCTTGTCCTGCTCCTCGCTGGTGAGGCCGCCACGGAGGTCCAGGTCCCAGGGGTCGAGGTTCATGGTGGGGTAGTACTCGACGTGCTTTACGATGCGGCCCCGCTCGAGGATGAGCGTATTGAGCCCCTTTTCGGTGAGCTCCTTGGCCGCCCAGCCCCCGGAGATACCGGAGCCTACGACGATGGCGTCGTAGGTGAGCGATTTGTCGGCGTCGATGTTGAAGTTGGCCATGCGTTGCAGATCGGATTGGAAGGCTTAAGATAGGTTATCTGGCCGGGCGTCCCGCCACAGCCTGCCGGGTAGGTCAGGGCAGCATACCTTAGGTGAAAAGTACCTCATCATGCCCCTCCTACTGTTCCTGTTGCTGCTGTTCGTCCCGGATCAGATGACCGGGCAGTCCGTAC
>JBGTHX010000236.1:0-4310 GCA_041746055.1 Lewinella sp.
ACGATACTATCTGCCAGAACCTGGTCGATTGTCCTAACGCGACCTATCCGCTGCTGCTCTTCAGTCTCCTTCCGGCGGGCGTGCTCGGCCTCGTACTGGCCGGACTACTGGCGGCGATGATGTCGTCGGTGAGCGCCACCTTCAACTCGGCGTCCACGCTCATCACCATGGACTTCGCCGTAAAGCTGAAGCCCGATCTGACCAGCAAGCAACTCGTCCGTATCGGTCAGATTTCCACCCTGGTGCTGGTGATCCTGGCGTGCCTCTGGGCCCCCCAGATTGAAAAGGCGGCGTCCCTCTGGGAGTACCTTCAGATCGTACTCAGCTTCATTGCGCCGCCGGTAGCTGCCGCCTTCATTGTCGGATTATTCGACCGTCGGGCCAACGGAGACGGGGCCTTCTACAGCCTGCTGTTCGGCGCACTGGTGTCGATCGTGTACCTCGTGATGTCGGTCCTGGTCGGCAGGGGATCGATGGAAAGCAACCTCTTCCTCGAGATGCACTTCCTGCACCGCACCTTCTTCCTGTTCGTGGCGTGCGCCGGGCTGAACATCGTCATCAGCCGCATGACGCCGCCCCCCGCCGCGGAAAAGGTGGCCAACTACACCTGGAACGACGGCATCATCGCCGCCGAAACCGAGGAACTCCGCGGCGTGGTTTGGTACAAGAATTACCGCTACCAGGCGCTGGTGCTGCTGGTACTCACCTTTGCCCTGGTATTTTATTTCTGGTAGACCCCCGCACCCGCGATCCCGCCCCCCTGAGAAAAAACAAAGCCAAATGATCAAGGTAGACCTGAGCAAAATAGACACCCGTGCCCCCGACGATCTCGACCGCGACGAAGCGGAGAAGATCACGAAGGAGCGCACCGAGCGCATCGCGGAACTGCACCAACAACTGGTGGCGGAGCGGGAGCACGCCGTGCTCATCGTACTGCAGGGTATGGACGCCAGCGGCAAGGACGGCGCCGTACGGAACGTATTCGGCGAGTGTGCGCCCTATAATCTCAGGACTGTCGCCTTCAAGAAACCTACGGAGGAGGAATTCGCCCACGACTTTCTCTGGCGCGTCCACCGGGAAGTGCCGGCCAAGGGGGAACTGGTGATCTTTAACCGCAGCCACTACGAGGACGTCCTGATTCAGCGGGTGCACGGCTGGATCACGGAGGAGCAGGTCGACCGCCGCATCGAGAGCATCAACGCGTTCGAGAAGTTGCTGCAGTACGATAACCATACCCTCATCCTTAAATTCTACCTCCACCTCAGCGAAGACCAGCAAAAGGACGAACTGATGGAACGCCTCGAGGATCCGGAAAAACACTACAAGCACAACGACGGCGACTGGAAAGAACGCGAAAGCTGGGATGATTATCGGGACGCCTACGAGGACGTGATGGCCCGCAGCGCCGTTCCCTGGCACATTATCCCGGTGGACCAGCGCTGGTACCGCAACTATCTTATGTCCGGTATCGTGCTGGAAGCGATGGAAAACCTGGATATGCAGTGGCCGGAACTCGTAACGAACCGGAAATGGGACGTATAATGTAGCATGGAGAAGCTGCTGCGACTGGGCCGGGTAGACGAGGATGTATCCTTCGGCGCCGCCGAGCGGCAGGAATTTCTGCGCCTGTACCACCATCCGGAGGGATTCGATGAGCGGGAACTCCGCTTCCGCGACGATAGCCGCAATTGCTGGTGCGACTGGGAGCCCATCGGTGGACAGCGCGTCAAGGACCTCACCCGCCTCCTGCAATCGGCCGGCTTTATGCCTTATGCCGAACACAGTGGCATCTTCGGTTACGCCACGCAATCGGCCGTACGCCTCTTCCAGGAATACATCCGTACCATCGGCAGCCCGGACCGTCATGCCCGACGCGAGCCGCCCAGCTGGCCGGATGGGGTAGTGGGGCAGGATACCCGCTTCTACCTGGATCAATGGGCCACTTCCGGCGAAACGTCTCGGTGGGCCTCGGGGGAGATTCGTCCCGACTACCGGGGGTGGATGCAATGGCTCTCGGCCGCGACCGCATTCTACCGCAGCCATCCCACACCGCTGATGCGGCAACTGGCCGCCGCCCCCCGGCGGGGCGACAGCTTGCCTCCGGAGGAGTGGCGCTTCCCGGAGGACGAACCCCACCTGATCGGCATCCGCCGCCGCGCCCACCTGCCGGGCGAAACAGCGGAGCGACGTGCGCCGGATGATCTCTTCGTACTGCTGTTACACGGCATGAGCTTCTACTTCTGGGGCTCCTCCGACAGCAATCCCAGTACCGGTCGGGAGGGCTACCTGATCGAAGGTCAGCACCGCTACCGCTTCAACTGGCACAACATCAGTCCGGGCCGCCGCGAGCGGGTCTACAAGGCCGCCCGACCCGCCGGGGCCGGCGTGATGGTGGTGCGGGACGTCCACGGCGATAACGCCCTCACGGATCGCAACCGCCAGGATGGTTTTGACCCTATTCCCAATCCCACCTTCAACCTGCACTGGAGCGGGATTGGCCTAAGCAACTGGAGCGCAGGCTGCCAGGTCATCAGCGGAAAGAATTATCTCAATGACGGAGGAGCGCTCATCAGCTGCGCCGACTACGCCGCCCGCCGCGACAGTGAGCGGGGCACCAAGCGATCGGAACGTGGGCCACGGCTCACGATGGGGGCATACACCCTCCTGAGCGACCTGTTACTGACCTATACCCCCCGCCGGGAGCCCGGGGAAAAGCCTACCTTCCGGTACAGCCTGTTTCGGGAAGAGGCGCTGGACCAGATCCCGGGCCTGTCGGGCGATGTGCTGCGCGACATCCTCCACCGTCTCCGCAACGAGTCATTCTACTGATCACCTCACCAAAGCCGCATCCATGGCAGACAACAAATCCTTCGGCGACTTCATCAATGACATGACCAGCCTCGACGTGGTCACCCTCACCGGCAACCTCAGCATTCAGGTCACCGACTTGCAGGGTCGCGAGGGTGAGGATGGGAAGCCCCTTAAATTCGGCCGCATCATGGACCAACTGCAGGGCAACATCCTGAAAAAGGATGCCAAGATCTCCGCCCTCGCCGCCACCCATGTCTCTCTAGACCGCGATACCGTGACCTTCGTAAAGGAGAACCTTTCCCCGGAAGAGGCCGTCTACCTAGATTTTCACAACGAAACGGTAAAGGCCGCCGGCATCGCGCGCGCGGCCATGGCGGATGGCATCGCCAAGCTGTTGCTCGGCAGCAAGAAATAAGCCTTGGACCCGGCAGCGCTCATCGAAGCCTGCGCCCGGCTTAGCAAGGGCGACCGCTCCGGTAAGGCCACCGCGTTGCTGTCCAGCTCGGTGGAGCAGGAGATGACGGTCCGCTACGCCATGCCCTTCCCCGAACACGTCGAGGCTACCTTCTCCGGGCGTGGGGTGCATAGCCGTACGCGGCGCGGACAGTGGCACGAACTGGTGCAGCACCTTACCGACCTGGCCTACCTCACTCCCGCTGACTTTCAATCCTGGCACGCGGCGCGGGCCGCCAACGAAGAGCCGACGGCCGATCTGCTGGGTAAAGTGGTCGCCGGGGTGGCGGGATTCGTGGGCGAGGATGACTTTCCGGACTTCCGTATGGTACCGCCCCCGCCAACGGGCTCGCTGAGCCAGCGCGTGCGGTGGACGGAGGATATGCTCTCTCCCGTGGTCTACCGGCTGGCGGGCTACACCAACTTTGACGGCGATCTGGAACCGAGGCCGGACTACCGCATCGGGGAACGCTCAGCCTACGGTCGCTCACTGGCCTTCCGGCTGCGGGTCTTCTTCGCCGACTACCGCGGCGCGCACACCGATCGACAGGCGCCGTACTTCACCCACGACCACCTGCCACTCGTGTACCTGCTCGACAATGCCCTGGGCAACTGGTATCGCGACCTACTGCCCGGGCGCGACGCCGCGTATCTGCACGTCAACTTTCAGGCCCTCCTCCTGGATGGCAGTCTGATCTTCGGGGCCTACCGACGCGCCAACCGCTTCCTCCCCGATTCTCCTGGCCGTTACTACCTGCAGTACCGTCTGCCCGACACCGACCCGGATCCCGCCGATGAGGTTACACGGCGGGAGGAACGCCTTTCCCGCCGTGCGGACCGGCACATCGAACGCAACGAATTACACGAGGACACGGGCACTAACCGGCTCGGCGTAAGGCTGTTGCAGCTCGGGCTCTGGCGGGCCGGATTCTATACCGGGGTGCTGGACGGGGCCTTCGGAATATTGTCGCACCGCGCGGTACTCGCGTTGGTGGATCAGGAAAGGGAGGCGGGGGAGTGGAAGGACCGCCGGCTGGACCGGGTCG
>JBGTHX010000237.1:0-9474 GCA_041746055.1 Lewinella sp.
AGCGTACACAAGGCAATGAAGAGAATGTCAGATAGTTGATGCTTACACCGGCCGGTTACCCGCGGATCAGCGATGGAAGCAAATAGGGGGCGGAGGTCGTGATCATGCTGCCAAAGCTACGCGTTTGATGCGTTTGCCCTAAACCCCTGACCGGGAAGTGGTGCATTCATCAATCACCATAATGGTGGCCCCCGGCCGGCAGAAAGAACTATTCCAGGTGGAATCAGTGAGCTACACCACCGAGAAGACCGGTGAGGAGAAACAGCCCGAACACCTGCGTCACGAGTATCCGCTTCAGGACTTCAGCCGCCGGTTCAAGCTCGACATTGAAGTCATCAACGACGAGTCGATCAAAGTCACCTACACCGACGGCATCCTTCGACTGAGCCTTCCCAACCGGGAGCAGGCCGTCAAGAGCCCCCGGCAGATCGCAGTAGCTTAAGCCAGCACCACAGCGGCTGGGACGACTTATTTTGCCTCTGGCGGCAGATTTTCCGCCTCCGAATTGGGGGTTTTGTCGAATTCGACCCGGATGGGAATGTCGCGTTCGCTGCCGTAGAGCTTGATCTCGGTGATATCCGCCGGCAGGCTGTAATTGTTGGCATCAATGGCGTTCTTGATGTCGCGGATGACCTCACCGCGCACCTTGAGGGCGCCGGCCCGGAAGTCGGTCGTATCCAGCCAGAAATAGACCTTCAGGTTGACCGTGCTGGCGGCCAGCTCCTCCTCGGCTACGAAGCTCTCGTGGTTGGAATCGTGAATGATCCGGGGATGGTTATCCAACAATTCCTGGATGACCGTTTTGGCTCCCTGGATGTCGTCCTCGTAAGCGATTCCTACAATGAAATCGTAGCGGATGAAGCCATCGGCGGTGTAGTTCTGGACGGGCTGGGTGAGCACGTCGGAGTTGGGGATGTACACGTCCTTCCCGTCGAAGGTCTTGATGTGGGTGTACCGGAATTGCAGGCTCTTCACCTTGCCGAAGTGGTCGACCACCCGGATGGTGTCATTCACGTTGAACGGCCGGTTGAAGGCCAGGATGATACCGGAGATGAAGTTCTCCCCGATATCGCGGAACGCGAAGCTGAGAATCACCGCGCTGGCCCCCAGGGCGCTGAATAGCGCGGTGGCGATGCCGCTGAGCCCTGCCGCGCGCAGGGCCAGCAATATGGCCCCGATGATGATGAGGATCTTGAGGGTGGTGACCAGGAAGCGGCCCATCAGCGGGTCGTCCATCCTACCGAGTATGCGCTTGCCGAAGAAGCCCGCAATCGCGCGTGCCGCGAACAGACCAGCAATTACGATGATAACCGCCAGCAGGATACCGGGGATGGATTCCTTAAAGCTTTCCCAGGCATTGATGAAAATCGTACTCAGGTCCTTGACTTGGTCTTGCATGTCACCTCAACTCCGTCTAGGCGACGGGTGTTTGTTTCCGCTAGACCAGGACGCCATCGATCATCTCCATCCGGCGGTCGCTCATGCTGGCGAGTTCCTCGTTGTGGGTGACGATGATGAAGCTCTGCTGAAAGTCGTCCCGGAGCTGGAACAACAACCGGTGCAATTCCTGGGAGTTGGCGGAGTCAAGATTCCCGGAAGGCTCATCGGCGAACACGATCGCCGGCTCGTTCATCAGCGCCCGGGCAACCGCCACGCGTTGCTGTTCCCCACCGCTCATTTGTGACGGTTTGTGGTCGGCCCGCCTGGCGAGCCCCAGGTAACTGAGCAGTTCCCGGGCGCGGACCTCCGCGCTCTGCTGATCTTTTTTCGCGATGTAGGCGGGGATGCAGACGTTTTCCAGCGCGGTGAACTCCGGCAACAGGTGATGGAACTGGAAGACGAACCCGATGCGCTCGTTGCGGAAGGCGGCCAGGCGTTTGTCGCGCATGGCGAAGACGTCCTCCCCGCCGATGGTGAGCTGCCCGGTTTCCGGGCGGTCCAGCGTGCCGAGGATGTGTAGCAGGGTGCTTTTTCCCGCGCCGCTCTTACCGACGATACTCACCACCTCGGCGGGACTGATACTCAGGTCCACGCCGCGGAGTACTTCTAGATCTCCGTAGCTTTTCCGGATGTTGCTGGCCTGTAACATATCAGTTGAAAATGATGGTCCGGTTGCCGAAGGGCAGGATGAGATGCCGGAGCTGTAGGTAAACCGCCTGGCTGAGTACCCGCTTCTCCACGTCCTTTCCGATACGCTTGAGGTCCTCGACGGTGTGGTGATGGCTGACGGGTTCCACCGACTGCGCGATAATAGGTCCCTCGTCCAAGTCGGCGGTCACGTAGTGGCCGGTGGCTCCGATGAGTTTCACGCCCCGCTCGAAGGCTTTCTCGTAGGGTCGTGCGCCTTTGAAGGCGGGAAGGAAGGAGTGGTGGATATTGATGATGCGGTGGTTCCAGGTGCGGCAAAAATCGTCGGACAACACCTGCATGTACCTCGCCAGCACAATAAAGTCCGTCCGCAGTTCCCGCAGCAGGGTGGTCGTCTGCACTTCCATCTCCGCCTTATTGTCGCGCGTGATCGGGAAGTAGTAAAAGGGGATCTCGAAGCGATCGGCGATGTAACGGAGCTGCTCGTGGTTGCTTACGATGGCCGTTATCTCACAGTCGAATTCACCGGTACCGTGGCGCTGCAAGAGGTCGTAAAGGCAATGGCTGGCCTTGCTCACGAAAATGGCCATGCGGGGACGTTGCGCCGTGAAGTGGAGTTGCCACTGCATGGAATAGGCCTTGCCGAGAAGCGTCTCGAAATAGTCGTTGATCTTCTCTGCGGGAATGAGGAAGTGGGTAAGATCCCACTCGATACGCATGAAAAAGTGCCCGGCGTCCCGGTCCACGTGCTGGTCCAGATTGATGATGTTCCCCCGGTTACGGTGGACAAACTCGGTAACCTGAGCAACCAGGCCGGGCTGGTCGGGACAGTGGATAAGGAGAATGGCGCTATTCATCTGCCCGCAAGATAAATAAGAAAGCCCCCTTGCGGGGGCAAGGGGGCTTTCAGCAAGTCGGTCCGGCGGATGCCTAGACGTTCTTGTAAGTCTGCTTCAGCTGCTTGAGCTCGGCGATGGTGCGCTCGAAGGTCTCCAGCTGACGGGTGATCACCTGACGGGCGTCGCTCGAGAAGCTTGTGTCCTTCAGCACATCCCGATAGGTTTCGGCACCGGCCTCATCGCCACGGATACATTCTCCGAGGACGCTGGCTTCGTCCTGGGTCGAGAGGGCCGATTTGATGTCGATCCATGCGCGGTGCAGCGCGGCACCGGTGCTACCTCCCTTGTCTACTTTACCGCCCAACTGGGTGATGAAGGGCTTGATCTCGTGACCGAAGTTGTACCGCTGCTGGCTCAGCTCGCGGAACTTGGTGGCGAGGGATACGCTCTCGACTTCTTCGGCGGCCTCTTTGTAGCCGTTTTCTCCGTCGTAGAGGGTAGTGATTAGTTTGTTAAGTCCTTTGGTCTGTTCGTTGTTAACGGTATCCATGTGGTGATAGTTAATTAGGAGTATGCACCCCAATTATGTAAGAATTAAAATATATAAAACCTTATCATATCAAAGGTTATATTGCTATAACGCAACTGGCCCGACAGACGTTCGGTATAGCTGCAAAAATATGGGGGTGGTTACTTAACGCGGATGGTGCTCTCGCCCCGCTGCGTCATATCCTTTTCCAGCATCCGGGATTCAACCCATTTGCGGCTTTCTCCGATTTCCCCGTTGAGATACTTCTCGATCATCAGGCTGGCGAGGGGGGCGGCCACGGTACCTCCGAATCCGCCGTTCTCGACGTAGACCATAATGGCGATCTTGGGGTCGTCGGCGGGGGCGAAGGCGACGAAGCTGGAGTGGTCGCCGTGGGAGTTCTGGATGGTTCCGGTCTTGCCGCAAATGTCGATGTCGGGCACGTCGGCCACGCGGGCGGTACCCTCGGTGACCGTTTTACGCATACCGCGCACTACGGTTTCAAAATGGCTCCGGTCGATGTCGATATCGTGGCGTTCCGGAGCCAGCCGGCGGCTCACGCCCTGGTTGCCTTCCTGAACCTCCTTGACAAGGTGGGGGGTAAACCAGTGGCCGCGATTGGCGATGGCGGCGGCCACGTTGGCCGTCTGCAGGGCGGTGAGTTCGTATTCCCCCTGGCCGATGGCGAGGGACCGGATCCAGATCGCACGCCAGAATTGGTCGGCGGCGAAGCGGCGGTTGTAGTATTCGGAAGTGGGGACGGTGCCGGCGATCTCTCCCGGAAAGTCGATGCCCAGCTTACTGCCCAGGCCGAACTGGTAGAGGTAGTGGTTGAATTCGTCCAGCCCCCGTTCCGGCGTCAGGCTGCCGTAGCGGTTGATGTTTTCCAGCCAGGCCGTGACGAAGTAGCCGTTACAGCTCTGGGCGATCGCGTCCTCCACCGTACGGCAGGTAGGGTGGTTGTGGCAGCCGAGCAGGACGCGCCCTCCGCTGGTGAATCCGCCGTAGCAGGTGATGCTCCGGTCGGGCTCCAGCGTGCCGGTCTCCATGGCGATCAAGGCCACCAGGGTCTTGAAGGGGGAACCCGGAGGGTATTTGCCGTTGATGGCGCGGTTCAGAAGGGGCTGCAGGGTGTCGCGCTGCAGATTCACGAACGACCGGCCGCGGTCTCTCCCGATGCGCAGGGAGCGGGGATCGTAGGTGGGCGCGGAAATCATTGCCAGTACCTCCCCGGTGCTTGGTTCCAGGGCTACAATACTGCCGATCTTGTTGATCATGAGTTCCTCGCCGTATTCCTGCAGATCCAGGTCGATGGTCGTGACGAGGTCGGTACCTACCGTAGCATCCACATCAAGGTTACCGTCGAGGACTTCACCGGCCTCCCGGCCCAGCCGGTCGCGGTAGATCAGGCGGCGGCCCTTATCGCCCCGCAGCAATTCCTCGTATTGGTATTCCAGGCCGGAGATGCCGTGGTAGTCGCCGGAGGTGTACCGCCCGTCGCCGCCGTCAATGGTGCGCTGGCTCACCTCGCCCATGTAGCCCAGCAGGTGGGCCGCCACGGAGTGGGGGTAGTTGCGGGAAGAGCGGAGGGTGGCCGAGAAGCCGGGGAACTGGAAGAGGTTCTCCTGAAAGGTGGCGTACACCGAGGGCGACACGTTCGCCAGGAAGGTGAAGGGCTTCGAAGGACTGAATTTACCGCCCCATTTTTCCGGGAAGGCGCCCACGAAGTAGTCGCGGGTAATGCCCAGCAATTCGCAGAAGCGCGTGGTGTCGAAGGTTTCGGCCCGCGGGGAAAACTGGTTGTAGGTCAGTTCGATCTGGTAGATTGGTTCGTTGATCGTCAGCAGCTTCCCGTTGCGGTCCAGCATCAGGCCGCGGGCGGGATACTGATCGATCTGGCTGTTGCCCACGCTCTCCGCGCGGGTACGCCACGTATGGCTGAGCACCTGCAGGTGAAAGGCCTTTCCAAGCAGCAGCAGCATGGCCGTCACCAAAATGGCGCGGATGCTGATCGTGCGTACGTCGAGCTTGGAAGTTGCAGCCATGACGAAGGCTAAGCTTTAGGGTTAAAGATGAGTACCAGCACTCCCGTGGCCACCAAACTGGCCGGCAGCGAGAGCAGGGTTTTTATGAGAATATCAGTAATGAAAAATACGGAAAATGTCTGTAACAGGAAGAAGCCCAGCAGGTGAGCCAGCAGCATCAGGCCAAGGTAACGAAACATCCAGCCACTGCCCATATCATTAATGGTCGGAGTGGCCTTGATATTATATCCGTCCCTCGGTTGTAACATGCGCAGCACCAGCGGACGGCAGTACGCCGTGAACGCCAGGGCCCCGGCGTGGAGCCCCAGGGTCTCGCTGAAGAAGTCGATGGAAAGTCCCAGCAGAAAACCCAGCAGGATCACCACCGGGCGCGGACTGCGCAGCGGTAGCATCGCTACGAACAACGGATAAATAAATATGAAAAGGTAATCGCGGCCCTCCCACCCCCAGGCGACCTGGTTGAAGACGAAGATCTGGGCGAGCAGGAGACCGAAGAACCGCAGCACACTATTTACCAGGGCCGCGGACGTCATTTTACCTGGTTGAGTTGGTCGAGTTCATCCTTGAACAAATCCCGCACTACATACCCGTTGCCGGCGGTGAGCGGATCATTCAGCAGCAGTACGGTCAGGTCCTGACTACCGGTGCCGGGCAGCGGCTCGGTACTTTCCACGGTGCCGATGGGCAAGCCGGTCGGGTAGACGTTCGAGTAGCCGGTGGTATAAATGGTATCGTTGGGGGCCACCGGCACGTAGTCCGGCATATCGGTGATCGTCACCCGCCTGGGGTCACGACCGTTCCAGCGCAGGGTGCCGAAGGCGTTATTGTCCAGACCGGCGCTGATGCGCGTATCCAGGTGCAGAATGCTGATGACGCGGGCGTGCCGCGGCGTTACCTCGCTCACGATGCCCAGCAGGCCGCCGTCGGCCACTACGCCCTGTCCGCGTTCCACGCCGAGGTTAGAGCCGCGGTCGATGACTAGGGTGTTATAGGGCCCGTACGGAGACTTATTCACCACCCGGCTGGCCAGGTAGGTGAAACGCTGTTGCATGACGGAATCGCGCACCAACAGGGTGTCGACCGAGGTGTCGTATCCCGAGCCGGGGATGCGGGCCAACAGGGCGGCGTTCTCGCGGCGCAGGATCTCGTTCTCCCGGCCGACGTCGATGAAGGCTAGCTTGTCGGAGATGAACTCGGCCAGCGAGGAGCCGTAGACCGATTTGGTTTCGGCCCAGATCTGGCGCTGGGTATCGTTGTGGTTGACAATCAGGAACAGGCAGAGAAGTTCCACGGCGGCAAAGGTGAAGAGGCCGCTGCTGTGGATCAATATTCTCAGCAGTCTGCCCATTAACTCACGCTGCTGGCGGGTACGAGAATCGCCCGGTACCGGTGGGTATCCTGCAGCGCTTTGCTGGTGCCCCGCACTACGGCGAGGAGGGGCTCCTCCGCCACGTGGACGGGAAGCTGGGTTTTCTTACTGAGGCGCCGGTCGAGGCCGCGCAGCATGGCACCGCCCCCGGTGAGGTATAGGCCGGTGCTGTAGATGTCGCTGGCCAGTTCGGGCGGAATGGTCTCCAGGGCACGGATCACGGCGTCCTCGATCTGTACCACGGCCTCGTCGAGGGCTCCGGCGATCTCCTGATAAGTGACGGTGATCTGGCGGGGGATACCGTTTAGCAGGTCACGTCCGTTGACCGAAAAATCGGGCGGCGGATCGTCCAGTTCCGGCAGGGCGCTGCCGACGTGAATCTTGATCTGCTCCGCGGTGCGCTCGCCGATCAGGATGTTGTGCGTCTTACGCATGTAATTCACGATATTCTCGGTGAGCTCGTCGCCGGCAATGCGGATCGACTGGTCGCTCACGATGCCCGACAGGGCAATGACGGCGATCTCCGTGGTGCCGCCGCCGATGTCGATGATCATGTTACCGACGGGCTCCTCCACGTCGAGGCCAATGCCCAGTGCCGCGGCCATGGGCTCGTAGATGAGGTAGGTCTCCTTGGCGTCCACGCGGGCGGCGCTTTCAAATACGGCGCGCTTCTCCACCTCGGTAATTCCGGAGGGGATGCAAATCACCATCTTGAGGTGAGAGAAGAAGGCCCGGCGGCGGCCTATCATATCGATCAACCCCTTGATCATCTGCTCCGCGGCGCGGAAATCGGCGATCACGCCGTCCTTGAGGGGACGTACCGTCTGTATGTTTTCGTGGGTCTTTTCGTGCATCTGCATGGCACGACGACCTACCGCTATGGTTTCCTCTGACTTGCGGTCGATCGCTACAATGGAGGGCTCGTCGATCACGACCACTCCGTTTTGCATGATGAGTGTATTGGCCGTGCCTAGATCAACGGCAAGCTCCTGCTTGAAAAAGTTCAAAAATCGCATTCCCCTAAGTTGCAGACCGCTAAGGGTCAGAGTTCGGTGGCAAAGGTCGTAAAATAGTATGGGAGGTAGGTAGTGAGCCCGAACCTTTTACCCCACCATCTTTTGCGCTCCATAACGGTTTGTAAAAGACGTGTACTTCCCAACGGACCGTACTTCTGTTTCATTGTTCCCGCCCCGGTACATCCTTCCGAAAGCTTGATACCTTTGCCGCATGACCGCAACCGAGATACGCCGCGCCTTCCTGGAGTTCTTCCGTGAAAAAGGACATAAGATCGTTCCCTCCGCCCCGATCGTCAACAAGGACGACCCCACGCTGATGTTCACCAACGCCGGTATGAACCAGTTCAAGGATTACTTCCTCGGCGACCGCACCCCCGACCGACGCCGCGTGGCCGATACCCAGAAGTGCATGCGCGTCAGCGGCAAACATAATGACCTCGACGACGTGGGCCGCGACGGCACCCACCATACCATGTTCGAGATGCTCGGCAACTGGAGCTTCGGCGACTACTTCAAGGACGAGGCCATCACCTGGAGCTGGGAACTCCTCACCGACCGCCTCGGCATCGATCCCGAACGACTTTACGCCACGGTATTCGAAGGGGCCCCGGACGAGGGCATTCCCACCGACGACGAGGCCAAAAAATTCTGGCTCCGTTACCTGCCGGAAGACCGCATCCTCTACGGGAATAAAAAGGACAACTTCTGGGAAATGGGCGAAACCGGCCCCTGCGGTCCCTGCACGGAGATTCACGTGGACCTGCGCCCCGCCGCCGACCGCGCCACGTCGCCCGGCCGCGATGGCGTCAACGTAGACGGCAGCGGTGTCGTCGAGATCTGGAACAACGTCTTCATCCAGTTCAACCGCAAGGCCGACGGCAGCCTGGCGAACCTCCCCGAGCGCCACGTCGACACGGGGATGGGCTTCGAGCGCCTCTGCATGGTACTGCAGCAGAAGGACGCGACCTACGATACCGACATCTTCACTCCGATCATTGCCGAGCTCGAGACCATAAGCGGTCAATCATACGGGGGCAGTTACGCCCCGGAGGCCAAGGCCGACATGGCCATGCGCGTGGTGGCCGACCACCTGCGGGCGGTTGCCTTCACCATTGCTGACGGTCAGCTGCCCGGCAGCGGGGGTGCCGGCTACGTGGTGCGCCGTATCCTCCGGCGGGCCGTACGCTACGGCTATTCCTTCCTCGGACAGAAGGAACCTTTTATTTACAAGCTCATGCCCGTACTGGTGCGCGAAATGGGCCACGCCTTTCCCGAGCTCGACCGGCAGCAGGAGCAGATCGCGCGAATCATCCAGAGCGAGGAGCGCTCGTTCCTGCAGACGCTGGAGAACGGCCTGCAACGCTTCGCCGCCCTCGATACCACCGGCGACCGCATCGACGGCCAGGACGCCTTCGAGCTCTACGACACCTTCGGCTTTCCGATCGACCTTACCCGGCTGCTGGCCGAGGAGCAGGGACTGAGCGTGGACGAAACCGGCTTTCAGGCCGCCCTCCAGGAGCAGAAGGACCGCAGCCGCCGCGACGCCGCCAAGGAGGTGGGCGACTGGACCGTGCTCTCCAACGAGCCC
>JBGTHX010000238.1:0-5600 GCA_041746055.1 Lewinella sp.
CATGACCGCCGCTACGGACGCCATCGGCCGGCTGGCCGCCGCCGCTGCGGAGCGCGACGTCCGCATCCTCATCGAGAACCACGGCGGCATCAGCAGCAACGGCGCCTGGCTCACGGAGCTGGTCGGTAAACTCAGCATGTACAAGGTGGGCACCGTGGCCGACTTCGACAACTGGTGCTACGCCCGCACCGACGGCAGCATGTACGGCGGAGAGTGCGCCGCGCGCTACGACCGCTACGAGGGCATGCAGGAACTGATGGCCCATGCCGGGGGCGTCAGCGTAAAGGCCTTCACCTTCGACGCCGACGGACGGGAACCTGACATGGACTACGACGTGCTCTTCGATATCATCCGGGGCTCCGGCTACGACGGCTTCCTCGGTATCGAGTACGAGGGCGACGCGCTGGATCCCCGCGAGGGCGTCGAAAAGACCCGCGCCCTGTCCGAACGCTTCTGGCCGCGGCGCCCCGTCGTAACCGCCCCGGTAAAGACACGGATCGACAGCACGCTCTCCGGCTTCGTGGAGCAGGGTGACATTGCCGGGGTCTCCGCCCTGGTGTGGGAAAAGGGTGAGGAAGTCTACTTCGGGGCCTTCGGGGACGCCGACCGGGAGGCCGGCACCCAAATGGACCGCAACACGATCGTCCAGATCTATTCCATGACCAAACCGATCACCGGCACGGCCCTCATGCAGCTCTGGGAGCAGGGCAAATTTCAGCTCGACGACCCCCTGGAGCAGTACCTCCCGGAATTTGCCCACCAGCGGGTGTACCAGTCGGCCGGGAGCGCGGGTGCCATGCAAACCGTGGCGCCGGAACGCCCGCTGACCGTACGCGACATCACCCGCCACACCGCGGGCTTCTACAATGGCGGCGACACGCCGGGCTTGCAGGAAGCCTACGAGGCCGCCGACCTGCGCAGCTACGACAATACCCTCACCACCCAGGCCGAAAAGCTCGGCCAGCTGCCCCTGCTCTTCCAGCCCGGCAGCCAGTGGTACTACGGCCCCTCGGTGGACGTGCAGGCCCTGCTGGTGGAGCGCCTCTCCGGGCAGCCCTTCGATGAGTACGTCCGCGAACACATCCTCGACCCGCTGGGCATGGACCACACCCGCTACTTCGTGCCGGAAGCCGACCGCAACCGCCTCTCCGGCGTCTACAACCGCAGCACCGAAGGCACCCTGACCCAGACGCCCGACGCCGAGGCCCACGACTTCAATATCAACCCCTACCCCCTTACCCCCGGCGGCTTCGGCCTCACCTCCACCCTCGACGACTACATGACCTTCGCTCGCATGCTCGTGAACGAAGGCACCCTGGAGGGCACCACTATCCTCCAGCCGGAAACGGTCCGACTGATGCGGACCAACCAGCTCTCCGACGACATCACCGAGCGACTCTGGCTCCCGAGCAAGGGGCAGGTAGGCTTCGGCATCGACTTCGCGGTCCGGATGCGCCCGCCCGCCACGGCGGAGGAGAACCCCGGTACGGTGGGAGAATTCTTCTGGGACGGCGCGGCCAGCACCCTCTTCTGGGTGGACCCGGCCAACGAACTCACCGCGGTGCTCTTCGTCCAGCTCTTTCCCTACGACCAGATCGGGCTGCACCACGACTTCCGCCGGGCCATCTACGGCCCCTTCCGGGAGCGGGCGAGCCGGTAACGACTATTCCACTTTGGCGTAGCGTTCGCCGCAGGCCTCGATGCAGAAGGGGGTGAGCGTGAGCACGCCCTCCTCCAGTCTGAAGGGCAGGGGCCGGTCGGCGCGGCAGTCGGGCTGGAGTTGTCCGTCCTCCAAGGACCACTTCGCGCTGCGCAGCCGCGTACCGCCGTCGATGGGGTTGCAGAAATTAAAGTTTGACGTTACCGTTCCGTCGGCCTGAAACACCAGTTTGCGGTCCGAGTCCACGGGCTGGTAGGTACCGGAGCCGTCGCCGATGTCGGCCAGTTGTTCGGTGAGTACCCAGGTGCCGGTCAGGGCCCGGGTGGCGGGGTCGGGGGTGGGAGCACAGTGCGTAAGGAGGAGGGCCAGGGGCAGGCAGACGAGCGTACGGGTCATGGAACGGAAAGGGTTTGGGGTATGCCCCTCTAACGCCTGAGCGGCTATTATGTGGTGACAGCGAACTACCCGCCCCCGCCCCACATACAACAACAAAGAACCTCCACACCCATGAAACAGCTTCGTTACGACGACTACGGCGGCATCGACAAGATGTACCTCGCCGACGTCCCCACCCCCGAACCGAAGACCGACGAGATCCTCGTCGACATCACCGCCGCCGGCATCAATCCGGTAGACTGGAAGATCCGCAACGCCCAGATGAAAATGGTCGACGGCCACCAGTGGCCCCGCAAGATGGGCCTGGAATTCGCGGGCGTCGTGAACCGCGTCGGGGCGGAGGTCACCAACTTCAAGTCCGGCGACGAGGTCTACGGAGCCATCAGCCTCAAAGAACTCGGCGCCATGGCGGATTCGGTGGTCGTGACGGCCGATCAGATCCACGCCAAGCCCCCCAGCCTGAGCATGAGCGAGGCCGCGGGACTGCCCCTCATCGGAGCCACCGCCCACCTGGCCATGCGCGAGCGGATCGACGTGCGCGGCCGCACCGTCCTGATCAACGGCGGCAGCGGCGGAGTCGGCCTCACCGCCATTCAGCTCGCCCGGATGGACGGTGCCCACGTCACCGCCGTAGCGGGTCCCCACCACCAGGATATTATGCGCGAAATGGGGGCCACCGAGACCCTCAACTACGAGACCACGGACCTGAAGACCGCCGGCAAGACCTACGACGTCATCCTCGACGCCGCCGGCACCCTACCCTGGTCTGACGCCAAGAACCTCCTCAACGAGAACGGCATCTACCTGGACCTCCAGCCCGGGCTCACCTCCTTCCTCGGCAGCTTTATCAACAATACGTTCAGCGACAAGAAGCGCGAGCCCCTCCTGGCCGACATCACCCACACCACCCTCCACCGGCTCTACGACCTGGTGGAAGAACACGCCCTGAAGGTCCGCATCGGCCGCGAGTACTCCCTGATGAACTACACCAAGGCCTTCAAGGAACTGGAAGAGGGCACCGCCCCCGCCGGCAAGTCGGTGTTCCTGATTTAGGCCGAAGCCACTCCGCAAGCCGGTCGCGGGCGTACATTTAGTGTGACTATGAACAACGCTAAACGGACCGTTTCCCGGCTCCTCGGACTGGCCGATCAGTCGATCGACGGACCGCGGCCATTCGATATCCAGGTGAATCGCGACCGCTTTTACACCCGCGTGCTGGCGGACGGTGTGCTGGGACTCGGCGAAAGTTATATGGACGGCGACTGGGACTGTGCGGCACTCGACGAGCTCGTCACCCGTTTGCTGCGCGCCGGGGTCGGGGAACAGGTGAAGCCTTTGAAGCTACTCCTGCCCGTGCTGCGCGCCAAGCTCAGCAACCAGCAGCGGAAGTCGAAATCCCTCCGCGTGGGCAGGCAGCACTACGACATCGGCAACGACCTCTACGCCCGGATGCTGGACCGGCGTATGACCTACACCTGTGCCTACTGGAAGACCGCGGACAACCTGGACGCGGCCCAGGAAGCCAAACTCGACCTGATCTGCCAAAAGATCGGACTTCAACCCGGCATGCGGATCCTCGACATCGGATGTGGGTGGGGTAGTTTTGCCGGTTACGCCGCGGAGCACTACGGGGCTTCGGTCGTGGGCGTCACGATATCCCGCGAGCAACTCCGCTACGCCCGGGAGCGCTACGGCCACCTGGACATCGACTTCCGCTTTCAGGATTACCGCGACCTCGACGAGCCCTTCGACCACGTCGTTTCCGTCGGTATGTTCGAGCACGTCGGCCCGCGCAACTACCGCACCTACCTGCGGGTGGTCGAACGTTGCCTGCGCCGCGACGGCCTGTTCCTGCTGCACACCATCGGCGGCAACCGCAGTCGGAGCACCACCGACCCCTGGACGGACAAGTACATTTTTCCCGGGGGGGTACTACCCAGCGCCGTTCAGATCACTCGCGCCGCCGAAGGCCTGCTGACCATCAAGGACTGGCACGAATTCGGGGGCGACTACGACCGCACCATCATGGCCTGGTACGCCAATTACGCTCGCCACCGCCACGACCTTACCGACTACGACGAGCGCTTCCACCGCATGTGGCACTACTGGCTCCATACCGCTGCCGCGGGCTTCCGCAGTCACCGCACCCACCTCTGGCAGATCGTCTTCGCCAAGCCGGCGGGTGTGGTGGATTATGATTCTGTTCGGTAGGGGGTTGCGGGTTGCGGGTTGCCTGTGCTGGTGATGCGGGTGTCGGGTGTCGGGCTGCGGGTTAGCGGAAGTTATCGGATGCGGCGAGGTACGAAGCCTCATCCCATGCCTGGAGCGGGAATTAAGGTAGCGAGTAGCCTGTAGCAGGTAGGCGTGTGGGGCTTGGCGGCTTCAGCGATGGTTTTCTCTGCTGTCGAAATTCTACATTCTACCCCCTATGTGTTACACGCTACTCGCGGGTTAGCGCAAGACTTTGGATGCGGCGAGGTACGAAGCCTCATCCCATGCCTGGAGCGGAGATTAGTACGGTAGTCTCGCTCGCTATGCTCGCTGGTGGTACGGTAGTGCGGTAGCGCTAGACATCAACGAACCCTCGCAAACAAAGCAAGTGCCACCTCCAAAGCGACTACCCAACTAAAGACACGCGAGCGAAGCAAGCGGCACACCTACAAGCTACCCGCTACAAGCTAAAGCCTCCCCCCTACTTAGCGTACGTCACCTCCTTAACCGCCCGCACGATCTTCTCGGCGTTCGGCAGGAATTCCTCCACGAAGCTGGCGGCGTAGCCGAGGTTCACGTCAGCGCTGTTCACGCGGATGACGGGGGCGTCGAGGTAGTCGAAGGCGGACTTCTGGATCTCGTAGGCGATCTCGGAGCTTACGCCGGCGAACGGCCAGCTCTCGTCGATCACCACGCAGCGGTTGGTCTTCTTGACGGATTCGACGATGGTCTTGCGGTCGAGGGGACGGATGGTGCGCAGGTCGATGACCTCGGCGCTGATGCCTTCCTTCTCCAGCAGTTCGGCGGCCTCCATGACGGGCAGCATCATCTTGTTGTAGCTCACCAGGGTGACGTCGGTGCCTTCGCGGCGCACGGCGGCCTTGCCGATCTCCACCAGGTACTCGCCCTCGGGCACTTCGCCCTCGAAGCCGTAGAGCAGCTCGGATTCCATGAAGCAGACGGGATCGGGATCGCGGATGGCGCTCTTGAGTAGTCCCTTCGCATCGGCGGGGTCGGTGCAGGAGATCACCTTAAGGCCGGGGGTGTTGGCCATCCAGCTCTCGAAGCTCTGGCTGTGCTGCTGGGCAAGTTGTCCGGCGCTACCGCTGGGGCCGCGGAATACGATGGGGCAGCTGTACTGTCCGGCCGACTGGCTCAGGGTCTTGGCCGCGTTGTTGATGATCTGGTCGAAGGCCAGTACGGCGAAGTTCCAGGTCATGAATTCTACGATGGGCTTCAGGCCGTTCATGGCGGCGCCTACGCCGATCCCGGCGAAGCCGAGTTCCGCGATCGGGGTATCGACCACCCGCTCGGGGCCGAATTCATCCAGCAT
>JBGTHX010000239.1:0-1664 GCA_041746055.1 Lewinella sp.
GGTGCGGTAGAAGTGGAACTCACCCCCACCGAACTGGAGCGGATCGGGGAAGCCACGCGACAGATCGACATCGTGGGGAACCGCTACCCGGAGGAAATGGAGAAAGCTACCGGTCTGTAGTCCAGACAACTTGGTAAGCCCGGGCCGCCCGCGTACATTTAGCGTCCCAACGATCGTGCCATGACTTACCGTTCCCTCCCCCTCTTCGTCCTGCTCGGCCTGTGGCTGTGCCTCTTTACGGCCTGCGACTCCCAGCCCGAGGCTTCCGTGCTGGTCTTCAGCAAAACGACCGGCTACCGCCACGAATCCATCGAGGCCGGCCAGGCGGCGCTGGAAAAGATGGGTAAGGAGAAGCACTTCAAGACCGATTTCACCGAGGACGCCTCCGCCTTCACCGAGCAGAACCTCGAGAACTACCAGGCCGTCGTCTTCCTCAACACCACCGGCGACGTGCTGGACGAGGAGCAGCAGACCGCCTTCGAGCGCTTCATCCAGGCCGGCGGCGGCTACGTGGGCATCCACTCCGCCACCGATACCGAATACGACTGGCCCTGGTACGGCGAGCTCGCCGGCGCCTGGTTCCTGGATCACCCCAGCCAGCCGAGTAACGTGCAGGAGGGACACTTTACGGTGCTCGACAGCAGCAGCTGGGCCACGGCCATGATGCCCAGGGAATTCGACTGGACGGACGAGTTCTACAGCTTCCGCAATATCTCCGACGCCATCCACCCGGTACTTGCCGTCGACGAGAAAAGCTACCAGGGCGGCAAGAACCCCGACTTCCACCCGATGAGCTGGTACCACGACTTCGACGGGGGCCGCGCCTTCTACACCGCCCTCGGCCACGTGCCCTCCGCCTTCTCGGAACCCATGTTCCTCGACCACCTCTATGCCGGCATCCGCTACGCCACCGGCGGGGACGACGTGCACCGGGTCGACTTCGCCCAGTCGCGCCCCGAGGACAACCGCTTCAGCAAAAGCGTGCTGGTGAGCGACCTCGACGAGCCCACCGAACTGGCCGTCCTGGACGACGACCGCATCCTCTTCGTCGAGCGCCACGGCGCCGTGAAACTGTACAAGAACAGCACCGGACAGTTGGAAACCATCGCCACCATCCCCGTCAGCGATACCTACACCACCGATAAGGACCCCGCCAATTCCCGGGCCGAGGACGGACTGCTGGGCCTGAACAAGGACCCCAACTTCGCGGAGAACCACTTCGTGTACATGTACTACTCCGACCCGGACACCAGCGCCAACGTACTGTCGCGCTTCACGCTGGACGGCGACGAGCTGCGGCTGAACTCCGAAAAGAAACTGCTCTTCGTAGCCACCCAGCGGCAGCAGTGCTGCCACACCGGCGGCTCGATCGCCTTCGACGGCGAGGGCAACCTATACCCGTCTACCGGCGACAACACCAATCCTTTTGCCTCCGACGGCTACAGCCCCAGCGACGAACGGCCCGGCCGCTCCGCCTGGGACGCCCAGAGCGGGCCGGCGAATACCAATGACCTGCGCGGCAAGATCCTGCGCATCACGCCGCAGCCCGACGGCACCTACACCATTCCGGAGGGGAACCTCTTCCCCGTGGGTACCGACAAGACCCGCCCGGAAATCTACACCATGGGCCACCGAAACCCCTACCGCATCTCGGTCGACCCCCA
>JBGTHX010000240.1:0-10023 GCA_041746055.1 Lewinella sp.
CCAGGCCTGTGGCCTGGCCTTTACCTTCTCCAAAAAACTTCTAGGTTGACCGAATAAGAGCCCGGCCATAGGCCCGGCTACCCGGAACCTTTAAGTAGGCCAACGCGCCCGGGTGGACAGGCCTATGGCCTGGCCTTTACCTTCTCCGGAGAAACCTATAGGATGATCAACCACGAGCCGGGCCACAGGCCCGGCTACCCGTAGCACTGAGTGAGCCAACACACCCGGGTGGACAGGCCTGTGGCCTGGCCCATACCTGCTTTGGAAAAACTCTTAGGTTCACCAACCATGAGCCCGGCCATAGGCCCGGCTACCCGTAGCTGTGAATGAGCCAACACACCCGGGTGGAAAGGCCTATGGCCTGGCCGTTACCTTCTCCGGAAAAACTTTGAGGTTGACCGAATAAGAGCCCGGCCACAGGCCCGGCTACCCAGAATCTTTAAGTAGGCCAACACACCCGGGTGGACAGGCCTGTGGCCTAGCCCATACCTGCTTTGGAAAAACTCTTAGGTTCACCAACCAAGAGCCCGGCCATAGGCCCGGCTACCAGTAGCTGTGAATGAGCCAACACACCCGGGTGGAAAGGCCTATGGCCTGGCCCATAACTTCTTCGGAAAAACCTACAGGATGACCAACCACGAGCCGGGCCATAGGCCCGGCTACCCGGTCAAAGCAACAGATCCATATCCACGTGCTCCTCGATGAGCTCGACGGCGCGGCGGATCTTCCAGGGAGTCTTGAGGTTGATCTTGACCTCCATCTGGCTGATCCGGACAGCGGCGCCGTAGGTATCCAGCTGACAGGCGACCACTGGAATGTTGTGCCGCTTCAGAAAGTCGGCATGGGGCAACTCGGGATTATCGTCGGTGAGGCCGGTGACCACTACGCCGGAAATGGTGCTACCCGGTAGCTTACGGTCTTCGAGGATAACTTGGAGGGCGGCCAGCGCTTCGTCCAGGCGGCGGTGGCTGACAATCACCAGCAGGTTCTTCAGGTTCTCGACCTCCTCCTGGGCGAGCAGGCTGCCGCTCGCGATATTTTCGACCTGGTTGTTCAATCCCTCCCGGTTCAGGAGGGTGCGGCCGCGTAGGCTCTGGCGGATGGAGGCCATGATCGGATTGGCCAGGATCTTTTCAAAGGGAAGTACCCCCAGCAGGGGAATACCGGTTTTTTCCAGGTAACGGCTCACATAGTACCGGACCTTCTCCAGCTTGGCCGGACGGGTTTTGTTAACGATGATCCCGCGTACGGGCACGCGGCGCTCGCGAAACATGGCCAGATTCATGTTTAGTTTATCGATCGTGCTGCCAATACCACCTTCCACGATCATCACCACCGGGGCGTTGAGGAGCTGGGCGACCTGGGCATTACTGACGTCACAAACACTTCCGACCCCCGGGTGCCCGGTGCCCTCGTAGATCACGAAATCATTGCGCGATTGCAACTTGCGGCTGGCCTTCGTGATGGCGGCGTTGAAGTCGTATTTGGTGGGATCGTCGAGGTACTTGGCGGTTACACCACTGCCGATGATGACCGGGCTATGGAGGTCGGCCCGCAACTCGAAGTCCATGCCCCGGGCGAAAAGGAGAGCATCCTTATCTACCTGCAGGTCGTCGAGCTCCACCCACTCCTGTCCAACGGGTTTACAGTAGCTGACGGAGTACTCCCGTTCGCGGATGGCGGCCATGAGGCCAAGGGTGCAGGTGGTCTTGCCGACGTGCTGTGACGTGGCGGCTATGTAGAGTCGGTCGATACTCATATCGGTCGGGATAGTGCTTCCGGGAAAGGTACGGCACCATCTATCGATTAGTGGTCGCTGGCCGCTCCCGCCCCGCTGGGAATGCGAATCATCTCCACCATTTCCTGAATCTCCACGGGCGGAGGGGGCGTAAAGCGGCTGATGACCACCGCGATCACGGTGTTTACGAGCATCGCCACGCTGCCGAAGCCTTCCGGACTGATGCCGAACCACCATTCGGACGCGGGCGGTACTTCGTCTACGAACCAGCCGAGGCGGTAGACCGCCATGTAGCCGAACATCAGGACGGTACCACAGATCATGCCCGATACGGCCCCGGCCCGGTTCATGCGTTTATCAAAGATGCCCAGGACGATGGCGGGGAAGAAGCTGGCCGCGGCGAGTCCGAAAGCGAGGGCGACGGTGGCCGCCACGAATCCCGGCGGATTGACGCCGAAGTAGGCCGCTACGAGGACGGCCGCGGCGGCACCGCCCCGGGCCCACCAGAGTTCCTCGGCCTCGCTCATGTGCGGTTTAATTTGCTTCCGCATCAGGTCGCGACTGACGGCCGTCGAGATGACCAGCAGCAGTCCCGCGGCGGTGGAGAGAGCAGCCGCAAGTCCGCCGGCTGCGACCAATGCGATTACCCAGGCGGGCAGGCGGGCGATCTCCGGATTGGCGAGCACCATGATGTCGCGGTCGATATAGACTTCGTTGGCGTTTTCGGTGACGGCATTGGTGAGCATGGCTTCACCGGAAGGCCCCGGCACCCGCGCGCCGCCGCCGTCCAGCTGCTGGTCCACCGCGCCTACGATGGCGTCTCCCGGACCGTACTGCACCTTCCCGTCGGCGTTCTTATCCACCCAGGCCACCAGGGAGGTCTCCTCCCACTTGCTGAACCAGGGCGGCAGCTCGGCGTAGGGGCGATCCGCGATGGTGTTGATGAGATTGGTGCGCGCGAATGCGGCGATGGCCGGCGCGGTCGTGTACAGGATGGCGATGAAGAGCAGGGCCCAGCCGGCGCTGATGCGGGCGTCCTTCACGCGGGGTACGGTAAAGAACCGGACGATCACGTGCGGCAGCCCGGCCGTACCCGCCATCAGGGCCAGGGTGATGGCGAATACATCGATGGTCGACTTACTACCGTCGGTATACTCCGCAAAGCCAAGTTCAGCGTGTAGCTGGTCCAGTTTGTCGAGCAGACTGAGTCCCGAGCCGTCGTTGATATCGGCGATGAAACCGAGCTGGGGTATGACATTGTCCGTCATCTGCAGCGAGATAAATATCGCCGGCACCATGTAGGCGAAGATGAGCACGCAGTACTGGGCCACCTGGGTGTAAGTGATGCCTTTCATACCGCCCATGATGGCGTAGAAGAAAACGACCACCGTACCGATATACACGCCGGTGTTGATCTCCACTTCCAGGAAGCGGCTGAAGACGAGGCCGACGCCCCGCATCTGTCCGGCCACGTAGGTGAAGCTCACGATGATGGCACAGATCACCGCTACGGTGCGGGCCACATTGGAATAATAGCGGTCGCCGATGAAGTCCGGGACGGTGAATTTGCCGAATTTCCGGAGGTAGGGAGCCAGGAGCAGGGCGAGGAGCACGTAGCCGCCGGTCCATCCCATGAGGTAGACCGCGCCGTCGTAACCGGCGAAGCTGATGATCCCCGCCATGGATATAAAGCTGGCCGCACTCATCCAATCGGCTGCGGTGGCCATACCGTTGGCGATGGGGTGCACGCCGCCGCCGGCGACGTAGAATTCTGAGGTAGAGCCGGCGCGGGCCCAGAAGGCGATTCCGATATAGAGCAGAAAAGTGGCGCCGACGATGAGGTAGGTCCAGGTTTGTACGTCCATGAGAGGAGGGTTCCGGCTGGGCTAAAGTCTACTCCCCTACCCCGAAGCGCGCGTCGAGGCGGTTCATGAGATAGACGTAAACGAAGATGAGGATGACGAAAACGTAGATGCTACCCTGCTGGGCAAACCAGAAGCCGAGCTTTGCCCCGCCGATACGCAATCGATTGAGTTGGTCTACAAAAAGAATGCCGCAGCCGAAGCTGACGGCAAACCATATCGTAAGGAGCATAAGTAGATACCGTAGATTGGTACGCCAGTAGCGGCGGTAGTCTCCCGGTTGGGCCATCTTTCTAGATTAGATAAGTGTAATTGGGCCCGTCGAATAAAATTTGCAAGATCGACTAGGTTCTTTACGGCCGCGGCCATATTCTTCCCGAAGATAGCCGCGTGGAACGGAACTTCCAAATAATGGTTACGGCCTCGACAAAACTTTAATCCGCTGACCACCTTTCGTACACCGTACATAATCTGAATACGCATGGCCAATTGGTTTGAGGGATGGACGGACGTCACCTATCCGATCTTTGAAGGAATGACCGGCTGGCCCGGCCAGCCGGAAACCGACCTGGAAACGCTGAGCTGTATCCACTGCGGCGACACGGCGATGGTGTCCGTCCTCCACATGAGCCTCCACAGCGGTACGCATATGGATGCCCCCTCCCACTTCATGGCGCAGGGCATCGATATATCGCGGGCGCCCATTGAGGTGGGGGTGGGTCCGGTGCGGATCGCACGCATCGATTGCGAAGCAGCCGTGGAGCCTGCCCACCTCACCGATTACGAGGCCAGGACCCGGCCCCTCCGGGCGGGGGAACGACTGCTACTGCGCACGCCCAACAGCGACCGGGCCTTCTGGCTCCAGGAGCCCTTCGACCGGGAGTACCACGGCATCGGCCCGGAAGCCGCGAAACTGATCGCCGGCCGCGGATTGCAGCTCATCGGAGTGGACTACCTCTCGGTGGGGCCCTTCGCGGCGGGAAACCCGCAGACTCACCGCGCCCTGATGGGCGGTCAGGTCTGGATCCTGGAGGGACTGGACCTGCGCAAGGTAGAGGAGGGCGACTACGAGATGATCGCGCTACCCCTGAAGATCGCCGGGGGGGATGCCTCCCCCATTCGGGTGCTATTGCGGCCGGCGTAAACACTAAGCAAACTTTTTGTGGTTTATCGTTTGCTATTTACAACACTCCGTTGTAAATTTGCTCTGCGTCACCGATTGGCGCGGTTGCAAAAAGAAAACGGTTATGTCTCGCTCCACCACCTCCCCGGCCTACACCGCCGGCCCCGATAAAGTCCTTCACATTAACTGGCGCCTGCTCGCCCGCCGCTTCCGGGCGCGGGCCGGCCAGTTGTTCACCTCCGCCCGCCACCGGGCCGCCGGCACGGAGTACATCCCCCCGACCTGGATGGGCCGCCTGCGGCTCACCTGGTTCCGGATCGGGTTGATCGGCCTGGTTCTGTTTGTCTTCACCCAGAAGCAGATCGACTTTACGTTCAGCATCGGAGCCGATGGCCTGGGGGTCGCTGCCGACAGCGCCCAGGAGGCCGGCCTTCCCGTGGCGGACCAGACATCCGCCCTGAGCATGTTCTTCTCCGGCGGTAGCAGCACGCCGGCCTGGCAGGTCGACCGCTACGATGCTGCCCTGGTGGAAGCCTACGTCGAACGCTTCGACCGCGTCGCGCAAACGGAGGAGGAGAAATTCCGCATCCCCGCCCCCGCCAAGCTCGCCATGGCGATCCTTGAGAGTGAGGCCGGTAGCTCCCCGGATGCCCTCAGCGATAACAATCACTTCCCCGTAGCCACCCCGCGTCACCACTTCGACAACGCCTGGGGTAGCTGGCGCGCGCATAGCCAGTCTATAGAGGACCGCTACCCCACCCTAGCCGCCGAGAGCGTCAATTACCAGCAGTGGATCGCCGCGCTGGGCAATACCGACTACAGCAGCGACCCGCAGTACGGTGCCAAGCTGCTGCAGATCATCCGCCGCTTCTCCCTGGATCGCATCTGATCGCAAGACCTATTTTTCTCTAAGTGGTTTTCTCGGCCGCCCCCCGTCCCGGAGGGCGGTCCTTTTTTGCAACAACCTTTGCGTTCGCGTTCACAACCTGAATCGCTGAAGCCCGTTTGCCAGTTGTGGAATCGATGGACGAGGAGCTGGAACAAGAATACGAGCGCTTCATCTCGTTCGGACAACTGCTGGATCGCCGCAGCCGACGCTATCTGGTGGAGTATCTCCGCAGCAAGCTATCGGGCCGTCCCTACGCCGGGGAAGGCCTGAACGACCGCTACGCGGAGTATTTCCGGGTCGCCCTGGATGAGATCTTTTCCATTGACGAGCTGCTGTTCGTGTGCGAGCGGAACCAAAGCATCACCCGGCAGATCGTACTGGACACGCTATACTGGATGAAGAAGACCTTTGCCCGCAACGCCGCCAAGCATCCTTTCACCAAGGAGCTGGAACTGCTTCAGGGATGGAGTGTCACGCCCCCCGCCGCCTTCCGCACCCGCTACCCGCACCTGCTCCAGTTCCTCTCGACCGCGTATACCCGTGAGGAACTCGACACGCGCTTCTACCAGTCGCGGCTCGAACGCTTTTTCCTCCGGGAAATGGATAAGTGGACCGATGAGGACCGCCGGGAGTTCGAGCGGATCCTGACGGACCTGCTCAGCCGCTGGGATGCCCTGCTGCAGGCGAGGATCCTGGCCTACCAGTTACAGAAGTTTGCGGAGGCAAGGGAGGAGTACACAGACCTGCTATCCCAAAAGGTAGAGGAGTACCGCCGGCTCACCTCGATTCTGGACCCCTTCACCGACTACCTGGGCTGGGACATGAGCCGCGACCTCTGGCAATCCACCAGCTTCGATGCCCTACAGCGCTACGACGAACTGCTGCAGGATGAAGAGAGCCTACGCCGCCTCGCCGACCTGCTCGGCAACCTTCGGGAAGCGGAGATCGAACTGGAGGAAGAAACCTTCGAAAAAACCATCGTCCGCCAGGAGTGGATCACCGACCCGCTGAGCCGCGCGGAAATCGTAGGGGTGCACGAGAGCCAGGACTTGAATCATCTGCTGAGCTCCGAGGCCGCCCTGTTGAGTCAGCAGGACACCGAGACGGCCTTCCTTAAGAAGTACGCCGACCACTCGCTGCTCACGCTCCGCTACGAGGACCGCGTATCCGTACGGAGCGAACACCAGGAGATGGAGGTAAGCCAGCGCGTAAAGCAACGGGAGAAGGGCCCCTTCATCGTCTGCGTCGATACCAGCCAGTCCATGATGGGCCGGCCCGAGGAGATTGCCAAGGTGCTGACGCTCGGCATCCTGAAAATGGCGGTCAGAAGCAACCGACGCGCCTACCTCATTAACTTCAGCACGGGCATCAAAACGCTGGACCTCTACGACGTCGCCGGCTCGATCGACGACCTGGCGGCCTTTCTGCGAATGTCGTTCTACGGTGGTACCGATGCCACGCTGGCGCTCTACGAAGCGCTCCGGCAATTAAAAAGCCACGACTACCGGGATGCGGACGTACTGATGATCTCGGATTTCGTGATGTACAAGATCGACCGCGAGATCCTGGCCGAGGTAGCCTACTTCCAGCAGAACAACGGCACGGAATTCCACAGCCTTGCCCTCACTACCGAGGCGAACGCTAAGTTGCTCGGCCGCTTCGACACCAACTGGATCTACGATCCCGCCCGGAAGGGGGTGATCCGGGAACTGACGCGCGGACTGGAAACGATCACTTCCCGCTAGGCAGGGTCCTGAAACACCCGTGCCCCCGGAAGGTATCCGGAGGCACGGGTGAAAAGCTTGACTGTCGGGAGTTACGCCTTCTTACGGGTAACTACGATCAGGATGATGAAGAAGGCGGCCACTCCAATCCATAGAATGGGATTTTCGTACCACTCGGTCTTGTCGATGTCGATGTCGATCAGGGCGTCCTTCTGGGCGTTAGCGGCGAAGGAAAGAACTACGACCGCCAGGGTCGTAAGGGAAAATGCTCGCATAAGTGAGAATTGTTGTTTCTGCTTAAAGGCGTCACGTAAACACCTTGTTCGAACAGTGTATCCTGACCGCTAGACTTTAACGAAAATGCGCCTCCGGTACAGGAAGACTCCCAGCGCCAGGTAAAAGGCCACGAGCACCAGTGCGTAGAGGAGACTGGACAGCTCGGCGGGCAGGAAGTCGTGGACGAAGATCGTTTGGTACAGGCACCCGTGCAGCGAGGTCTCCCCTACTTGAATGCTGCCGAAGATCTTGGAGAAGAAGCTGGACAGAAAGTAGAGGATAAGCGCATTGGCACCCGCGTAGGCGAATACCTTGCCCCACACCACGCCGCGGACATCGGTGATGTAGTAGATGATCGCGAGGATCACCAGGGCCCATCCGGCGGTCACGAGCACGAAGCTGCTGGTCCACAGCGCCTTATTGATCGGGAACACCAGTCCCCATAAATGTCCGACGACCAGGCAGGCGATACCCGCCAAGATCAGGCCGCGGGTCTTATCCGTGCCGGGAGCCAGCAGGTAGCGGCCGGTCAGTACCCCAAGCAGGCAGGTAGCCACCGAAGGTAGGGTGCTGAGTAGTCCTTCGGGATCGTAGTCTTCCTTATAGGTGTGGATACCCAGCAGGAGTTTGTCCACGTACATCGCCCAGTTATTGGGTGCGCGTTCGTAGGTCGGCGCGGCTCCATCGGGGAGGGGTATGAACCCCATCCACACCCAGTAGCCAACGAGCAGGGCTGCGCATACGCCCGCTACCTGCTTCCAGTTGAGGTTGAGCGCCAGGGGAGCGGCAAGGAGAAAGGTGAGTCCGATGCGCTGCAGGACGCCAGGCAGCCGGATCTCGCTCCACGCCTTGAAGAAGGGTGGATGGATCAGGAAGGCCCCGAGGAAAATGCCGAGCGCGATGAGTTTCAGACTGCGGACCACGATCTTTCGGTAGGTATCCGCCCCGGGGGTCTTGCCGCGATAGGCAAAGGAGATCGAGCAGCCCACGATAAAGAGGAAGAAGGGAAAGATCAGGTCGGTCGGCGTGTATCCGTGCCAATCTGCGTGCCGCAGGGGCGCGTACACGTCGGCCCAGGTACCGGGGGTGTTGACCATGATCATGCCCGCGATGGTGATACCGCGCAGCAGGTCTACGGAGAGGATACGGTCTCCCAGGGAAGTTGACATGGCGATTATTTGAGGAATGACATGGCTTTTTCGACCATGTCCCGGCTGCCGGCGAAGAGCGGAACCCTTTCGTGAATGTCCTGCGGTTTGATGTCGAGGATCCGTCGGTGGCCGTCGGTGGCAAGTCCGCCGGCCTGTTCGGTGATGAAGGCAATGGGGTTGCATTCATACACCAGCCGGAGCTTTCCCGCCTCACGTTCCGAGCTCTTCGGATAGATGTAGATGCCCCCCTGTATCAGGTTGCGGTGGATGTCACTGACCATACTCCCAATGTAGCGGCTGGTGTAGGGGCGGTCCTCCTCCTCCCGCTGGCAGTACTTGATGTAGTCCTTAACCCCCTGGGGGAAATGCACGTAGTAGCCCTCGTTGACTGAGTACACCCGGCCCCGGTCGGGAATCCGGATATTCGGGTGGGACAGGTAGTAGGTGCCGATGGCTGGATTCAGCGTAAAGCCGTTGACGCCATTGCCGGTGGTGTACACCAGAATGGTCGAGGTGCCGTAGATGACGTAGCCCGCCGCCACCTGCATGTTACCCGGCTGTAGGAAATCATCCAGCGTGACGGGCGTACCCTCCGGGGACACGCGGCGGAAGATCCCGAACACGGTACCCACCGAAACTCCGGCGTCAATGTTGGAGCTGCCATCCAGCGGATCCATCACCACCACGTACTTGTTGCGGTTGGCGTTGTTGGCGCCACTGATCGTGATGAAGTTCTCGTTCTCTTCGGAGACTATGCCGCACACGATGTTGCGGTTGGTGAGCGCATTGATGAAGACGTTGTTGGCAAAGACGTCCAGCTTCTTCTGTTCCTCCCCCTGCACGTTGATGTTTCCGATGGTGCCGGTGATGTCTACCAGACCGGCCTGACGAATTTCGTGGTTGACGACCTTGGCGGCCAGCCGGATACAATTGAGTAGCCGGGTAAGCTCGCCGGAGGAGTACTCGAAGTCCTTTTGGTTGCTGATGATGAATTCTCCGAGGGTCTGTGGATGCTGCTGCATAGTTAGGTGAGTAAGTGAAGGGGTTAAAAGTAATCGCCGGGCGCCAGGTAGTTGCGAACGTAGTCGGCCACGCCGTCTTCCAGAGAAGTGAAGTGCTCGTCGTATCCGGCGTCGCGCAGGCGGTCCATATCCGCCTCGGTAAAATACTGGTAGTTCTCCCGCAGGTCGGCCGGGGTGTCAATAAAAGAAAGGTCCGCTTCGCGGTCCATGGCCCGAAAGGTGGCCGTTGCCAGATCTA
>JBGTHX010000241.1:0-3577 GCA_041746055.1 Lewinella sp.
AGATTTCCGCCCGTTTTGCGACGCTACTTACCGGTCAACGCCTTTTCCATTTTTGTACAGACCCTTCAAAAGCCCAACTCCGAATCTTGTAAACCAAGGGGTCCGGACAAGAAAGCTCTCCCCCTACTGTCTCTGCTCGTGAAACACTATTAACGGTTCTGTTTCAAGTGGTCCTTAGGTTACACTTCTACAGAAAGTGTAACCTAGCACTACTGACTAAGGGCTCCCCCAGCAAACTTTAATGGGTCTACCCGATCGTCAATTCACGATCAAGTAGACCCATTATCAACGGCAGCCAGCATGGGAAAAAATCCGTCGGGTCACCTGGTAGTGTTTTGGGCCCCCTTAGGGCGTAATGCTTTCCAGCAGGGGCACCATGGGGGTTCCGGTGGTGCCGTTCGGGAAGGCGCTTCCGAGCAACAAGGCGAGCGTAGGCGCGATGTCCGGAATCTCCGTTCGTTCGTAGGTGATGCCTTTAGGGATCTTCCAGCCCATCCACATCATGGGGACGTGAGTGTCGTAGGAGAAGGGACTGCCGTGCGTGGTGCCTCCTTTCCGCGAGGAGTCGCTGATCCAACCGGGTTGCATTACCAGTAACATATCCCCGCTCCGTTGGGGGTGGTAGCCGTTTTTCAGCAAGCTGCAGAGGGCGTCTACCCAGCCGCACTGCCCCAGTTCGTTGGCCAACATGAGGTCGTATATCCCCTGTCCGGCGGGCAGGTGGGCCTTGCTGACCGCCAGGACCCGCTGCAGGTCAAGCTGGTGTTCCTTGAGCAGGTCCCAATCCAGGAACACCTGTTCGTTGCTGATATTTTCGATCAGGCTATCGACGCCCAGTTCCTGCCGGAGGGCCGCATTCAGCGCCTGTTGAATCGTTCTTCCGGAGTAGTAGCCGGTATTGCTCTCCACGTAGGCCGGAATGTCGGCTACGCCGTGGTCGGCGGTGAGGAAGATCAGCACGTTCTCCATGCCGATTGTTTCGTCCAGGTAGTTGAAGAAGCGCTCCATCTCCAGGTCCAGGCGGAGGTACATGTCGTGCATTTCCCGGCTGTGGGGGCCAAACTGGTGGCCCATGATGTCAGGAGTGGAAAAGCTGAGCGCCAGCATGTCCGTCACGCTGTTTTGGCCGAGTTGTTCCCCCTCGATGGCCGCTATGGCGAAGTCAACGGTCAGGTTATTGCCGAACGGAGTGCTGGAAATGACGTCCAGCCCGTTGTCCTGACGCACCTGCTTCAGGTCGTAGGGGAAGGTAGAATTGTCCCGGCCCCGGTACCGCTTTTCAAACAGTTCGTCGTCCACTTCCCGGTAGGCACTCGGATCCAGCAGCAGGTCCCAATTTTGTCTCAGGTACTGTTCCGCAAGGGCTTGCTCGTTGAAGCGCGTCACCCAGGCCGGCAGGGCATTCGTGTAGTAGGAGCTGGTCACAAAGTTACCGGAGTCGCCTTCCAGCCAGTAGGCACCCGTGGCGCGGTGACCGGCCGGCAGGATGGCGCTGCGGTCTTTGATGGCGATGCCGATGGTCTTTGCCTGCAGGGAGGTGTGGAACCGCCACTGGTCCATGATGCTGCTGCTCTGCATCAGGACGGGGGACCGCCCGGCGGACGGGCGGTCCGTTCCGATCAGCTGAACCGAAGTGTCTTGGGCGCAGTACACCCGCTCACCCGTGGTTTTGTCGTACCACTCGTTGCCGATGATGCCGTTCACGGCCGGGGTGGTACCGGTGTAGATGGCCGCATGGCCGGGACCCGTGAAGGTGGGTACGTAGTTGTAGTAATGGTTGGCCATTACGTATCCGCTGGAGAGGAGGCGCTTAAATCCGCCCTCCGAGAGCTGGTCCTGGTACTTGGTCAGGTAATCGGAGCGCATCTGATCTACCACGATACCGACGACCAGTTTGGGCTGGGCCTGCAGGTTCGCTGCCATCAGCCAGGCCAGTGAAAGCAAAAGCGAAAATCTTTTCATGGAAGGTTTAATTGGGTAGTGTAGAGAAGGAATGTTTCGTAGTTGTGGGGCAGCGCTAATGATCCTGCAGGTAGGCCCGTACTTCCTTTACGGTCGCCTTGGCGGACCGACCCACCCCGATCAGGGTAGCGGAGGCAAAGCCCGTCCAGTTGCCGTAGCCGACCAGCCACAGGCCGGGGCAGTCGGTGGCGCGGGTTCCCTCGGTGGCGATCCGGCCGTCGGCCGTCGCAATGCCGAGGTCCGCCAGGTGGTCCAGGGCGTAGCGGAAGCCAGTGCACCAGATGATGGCATCAAAGCGTTGGTGGGTGCCGTCCGGCCAGCGGGCGCCGGTAGCGTCCAGCGCCTGAAAGGCGGGCACGGAATGCAGCACCCCGCGTTCCCGCGCCTCCTTTACCGGTGGTACCATGACGATGTTGCCCAAACTGTAGTCCTCGGGCCGGTACTCCCTGCCCGCCTGCTCGGCGGCGTACTTGGCCGAGGCTACGTTGAACAACACCCGCCCGTCGACATCATCGGGCAGAAATCCGGGCTCCTTCCGGGTTGCCCACACGGTAGCGGCCACCGTGGATACTTCCGCCAGAATCTGGGCGCCGGAGTTGCCTTCTCCCACCACCAGCACCCGCTGCCCCGCGAACGGGGCCGCGTTGCGGTATTCCGACGAGTGGATTTGTGCCCCGTGGAAATCGTGGCGCCCCGTTACCTCCGGTACGAAGGGCTTTTGGTAGGTGCCCGTGGCGCTGATCACCGCCCTGGTCCGGTACGATACTTCGCTTGTCTCCAGAACAAAGCCGTCTGCGGACCGATGCACCCGCGTTACGCGAACCGGTCGACGGATCGGGGGCCGGTAGCGTTCTTCGTACCGGGTGAGGTAGTCGATCACCTCGTCCCGGCCGGGGAAAGCCTGCGAGGATTTGGGCATGGGCCAGCCCGGCAGTGTACTGTGCTCCGCGGGGGAGAACAGGGTGAGGGAGTCCCAGGCGTGCGGCCAGCTTCCCCCCGCCGTCTCCCGGTCGTCCAGGAGCAGGTAGGTGAGGCCGGCCCGGCGCAGGAAGTACGTGCAAGCCAGGGCGCTCTGCCCGCCGCCGATTATAATGAGGTCGTAGATCATGGCTGCGGATTGGGGTGGCTTGTCAAGCCGAGGGGGGGTAGTTGGCGAAGCGGACGGCTGCTAAACCGCAGACCTTGCGTAGTATTTATCCTTCAGCCAGAAGGATACCCGAACCAGCAGGATCAGCGCCGGTACCTCCACCAGCGGACCCACTACCCCCGCGAAAGCCTGCCCGGAATCGAGCCCGAAAACGGCAATGGCTACCGCGATCGCCAGCTCGAAATTGTTGCCGGCGGCGGTGAAGGCAACGGCGGCGGTTTCGTCGTAGCGGGCGCCGACCGCCCGGGTGACGAAAAAGCCGATGATGAACATCAGCGTGAAGTACACCAGCAGGGGGACGGCGATGACGAGGACGTCCAGCGGGATACTCACGATCACCTCTCCCTTGAGGGAGAACATCACCACGATGGTAAACAACAGGGCGATCAGCGTGAGCGGGGAGATAGCGGGAATGAAGGTATCGCGGTACCAGTCTTCCCCCTTTAGCCGGACCAGGATCACCCGACT
>JBGTHX010000242.1:0-4677 GCA_041746055.1 Lewinella sp.
CGCATGAGTTCTTTTTTCTAGAAGTTTTTTACCCCCGAGTAGAAGGAGGACCTGGATAAGGGACTCGAAAAAACCAAGCAGGGTTTTTTCAACAAGCTCGGGCGTGCCGTAGCCGGTAAGGACCAGGTCGACGAAGAGGTCCTCGACGAACTGGAAACCGTCCTCATCTCCAGTGATGTAGGTCTGGAGACCACCATCAAGATCATCGACCGTATTGAAGCGCGCGTTGCCGAAGACCGCTACCTCAATACCAGCGAACTCAACGAGATCCTCCGCGACGAGATCGTCCAGTTGCTCGCCGAGCAGAACGAGGAAGACTACGACGATTACACCCTGCCCACTTCGGAGCGGCCCGCTATCATCCTTATCGTAGGGGTGAACGGGGTAGGGAAGACCACTACCATCGGCAAGCTCGCCCACCAGTTCCAGCGTCAGGGAAAAAAGGTGGTCCTCGGGGCGGCCGACACCTTCCGCGCGGCTGCCGTGGACCAGCTCGGCATCTGGGCCGAACGGGTCGGCTGCGACTTCTACAGCAAGGGGATGAACACCGACCCCGCCGCGGTGGCCTACGAGACCGTGCAGTACGCCATCAAGAATAAGTGTGACGTGGCCATCATCGATACGGCCGGCCGCCTCCACACTAAATTCAACCTGATGAAGGAGCTGTCGAAGATCAAGCGCTCCGTCACCAAGGCCATGCCCGGTGCACCCCATCAGGTCATGCTCGTGCTGGATGCCACCACCGGACAGAACGCCATCGAGCAGGCCAAGGCCTTCACCGAGGCCACCGAGGTCAACGCCCTGGCCCTCACCAAACTCGACGGAACGGCGAAGGGCGGCGTGGCCATCGGTATCACCGACCAGTTCCGCGTGCCCATCCGCTACATCGGCGTAGGAGAGGGCATCGACCACCTGCAGATCTTCAACAAGCGGGCCTTCGTGGATAGCCTGTTTGGAGATACTTTTTGAAGGGGAGAAGGGGCTAAGGGGAGCAGTAGCGTCCGTGCTTAACCCCTTAACTCCTTTACCCCTTCCCCCCTTTCCCCCCTAACCCCTTATCAACTACAGGTGTAGACGGGAACGCAGGTGCCAGGGCTCCCCGCAAGACCCCGGCACCCGCGCCCCCGCCAGAAAAATCTATTCCCGTTCGGAATCAGTTAGGTTTTCCAAAAAGAAAATCTTACCTTTGTGCTCGCTTTTTCAGGAGGTAGGCCTCTGGTAATTTAAAAAGCGTTCGTAAAGCAAAGAAAACGTATGCCTACAATTAATCAATTAGTGCGGAAGGGCCGCAAGCAGATCAAGGAGTCGAGCAAGTCGCGTGCTCTCGACGCCTGTCCGCAGAAACGCGGTGTCTGTACCCGTGTATATACCACCACCCCCAAGAAGCCGAACTCGGCGCTGCGGAAGGTGGCTAAGGTTCGTCTTACCAACGGTATCGAGGTGATCGCTTACATCCCCGGTGAAGGCCACAACCTCCAGGAGCACAGCATCGTGCTGATCCGCGGCGGTCGTGTGAAGGACCTTCCCGGTGTACGCTACACCATCGTACGGGGAGCCCTGGATACGGCTGGCGTGGCCAACCGGAAGCAGGCCCGCTCCAAGTACGGTGCCAAGCGGCCCAAGAAGTAATTAACCAGTAAGAGGGGCTGTCTACTAATAGGCGCCCAGCGGCCGACCTCGGCCATCTGAAGTAAAGTAACAATGCGTAAAAGAAAACCAAAACTCCGGATCGTAACTCCGGACCCCCGCTTCGGGGATACCCTGGTCACCCAGTTCGTAAATAACCTGATGTATTCCGGTAAGAAGAGTACGGCTTTCGCCGTCTTCTACGATGCCATGGACATCATCAAGGAACGCGTCTCCAGCGAAGAGATCGACGAATACGAGGTGTGGAAGCGCGCCATCAACAACGCCATGCCCCAGGTAGAGGTCCGCAGCCGCCGTATTGGTGGAGCTACGTTCCAGATCCCGACCGAGATCCGCGGCAAGCGGAAGATGTCGATCGGTATGAAGTGGCTCGTCCGCTTCGCCCGCCAGCGCAGTGGCAAGGGCTTCGCCGAGAAGCTCGCCGCGGAACTGCTGGCCGCCAGCCGCAACGAAGGCCTGGCCGTCAAGCGTAAGGAGGAAACCCACAAGATGGCCGAATCCAACCGCGCCTTTGCCCACTACGGGCGCTAGAAATTGAGCCTTTCAATTTCAACCCTCAACTTTAAAATTCCCCCGCCATGGCTACGGACTTAAAATACACCCGGAACATCGGTATTGCCGCGCACATCGATGCGGGCAAGACGACCACCACGGAGCGCATCCTTTACTACACCGGTATCTCCCACAAGATCGGTGAGGTACACGACGGTGCAGCTACCATGGACTGGATGGAGCAGGAGCAGGAGCGTGGTATCACGATTACTTCCGCCGCCACCCACACCAAGTGGATCTGGAAGGACGATAGCTACGTCTTTAACATCATCGATACTCCCGGCCACGTGGATTTTACCGTAGAGGTGAACCGCTCGCTGCGCGTGCTCGACGGCCTGGTTTTCCTGTTTTGCGCCGTATCCGGTGTAGAACCGCAGTCAGAGACCAACTGGCGCCTCGCCAACAACTACAAGGTACCCCGCATCGGATTCGTCAACAAGATGGACCGCTCGGGTGCTGACTTCTTCTCCGTCGTCAAAGACGTCGAGGAGAAGCTCGGATCCAAGGCCATCCCCCTGCAGGTACCCATCGGGGCCGAAGAGCGCTTTAAGGGCGTTGTCGACCTGATTACTATGCAGGCCATCGTATGGAATGAGGACGACCAGGGTATGACTTTCCAGGTCATCGACACCCCCGAGGACCTTGAGGAGACCGTTGCCGAGTGGCGCGAAAAGCTGCTCGAAGCCGTAGCCGAATACGACGAGAGCCTTCTGGAGAAATACTTCGAGGATCCCGAGAGTATCAGCGTGGAGGAAGTACGCAAGGCCGTTCGTGACGCCGTCACCGACGCCGCTTTCGTACCCATGATGTGTGGCTCCGCCTTCAAGAACAAGGGAGTTCAGGCCGTGCTTGACGCGGTTTGTGCGTACCTGCCCAGCCCGCTGGATGTTCCCCCGATCAAGGGTACCGATCCCGATGACGAGGAAAAGATCCTGACCCGGAAGCCCTCCGTGGACGAGCCCTTTGCCGCCCTCGCCTTCAAGATCGCTACCGACCCCTTCGTGGGCCGTCTGGCTTTTATGCGGGTATACTCGGGACGCCTCGACGCTGGTTCCTACGTGAAGAATACCCGCAGTGACAGCAAGGAGCGTATTTCCCGCCTTTACCAGATGCACGCCAACAAGCAGGAGAGCATCCCCAGTGTAGAAGCCGGTGACATCGCCGCCGCCGTAGGATTTAAGGATATCCGCACCGGTGATACCCTGTGTGACGCCGACCACCCCATCGTGCTGGAATCGATGGTCTTCCCCGATCCCGTTATCGGAGTGGCCGTAGAGCCCAAGACGCAGAAGGACATCGACAAGCTCGGAATGGCCCTAGCTAAACTGGCCGAGGAGGATCCTACCTTCCAGGTCAAGTACGACGAGGACACCAACCAGACCGTCATCAGTGGTATGGGTGAGCTGCACCTCGAGATCATCGTGGACCGCCTGAAGCGTGAATTCAAAGTAGAAGCCAACGTGGGTGCGCCCCAGGTAAACTACAAGGAAGCGCTGTTCAACACGGTTACTCACCGCGAGCGCCTCAAGAAGCAGTCCGGAGGTTCCGGTCTGTTTGCCGACATGAGTTTCGACCTCGGCCCCGCCGATGAGGAGTTCCTGGAAAGCGAGGACTTCAAGAGTGGTAAGGAAACCCTTCAGTTCGTTTGGGACATCGTTGGTGGCTCGATCGACAAGAACTACCAGAAGCCTATCCGGGACGGATTCAAGTCCATGATGAAGAACGGCATTCTTGCCGGGTACAACATCGACAGCATGAAGGTGCGCGTGTTCGACGGTGCTATGCACACGGTTGACTCGAAGCCTATCGCGTTCGAACTCTGTGCCAAGGAAGGATTCCGGGAAGCCGCAAAACAGGCTCAGCCCAAGCTGCTCGAACCGATCATGGAAGTGGTCATCATCACTCCGGAGGAATACACCGGTAACGTGATCGGTGACCTGAACCGCCGCCGCGGTCTGCCGAAGGGACAGGTTCCGGTAACGGGAGGAGCCGTGAAGATCACTGCAGATGTACCGCTGAGCGAGATGTTCGGCTACGTAACCGACCTGCGTACCATCACTTCCGGCCGTGCCAACTCGAGCATGACCTTCAGCCACTACACCGAGGCCCCCTCGGGTATTGCTAAAGAGATCATCGAGAAGGCTCGGGGAGAAGCTTAAACCTAATATTTCGTCCGCCGGAATGCCGGCGGCCCTACGGAGAGAAGGGGGTACGTCCTCCTTCTCTTCCTCAACCCTTGAAATTTAAAACTGGCATGAATCAGAAAATTCGCATTAAGCTGCGGTCCTACGATCATAACCTGGTGGACAAGTCTACCGAGAAGATCGTCAAAACCGTGAAGAACAGTGGGGCCATTGTAACTGGTCCGATTCCGCTGCCCACCGAGAAAGATATTTACACCGTTCTGCGCTCGCCGCACGTAAATAAGAAATCCCGGGAGCAGTTTCAGTTGCGCACCCACAAGCGCCTCATCGAGAT
>JBGTHX010000243.1:0-4789 GCA_041746055.1 Lewinella sp.
AGATCGGCGGCGGCGTCGGGCTTTCCACCCGCCTCGGTGCCCGCCTTGAGGGCGTCGTACTTCCCCTGGGCGACTTCCTTCGCACGGTTGACCAACTGGCCGAAGTCCTTCTTCCGTTCGTTGGGCAGGTCGCGCATGGCACCCATGAGGGGCTTGAGTACGTTCTTGCTGCCCAGGTAGCGGATGCGAAAACCTTCCACCTGCTCGGCGGTGTCGGCAGTGGCGGACTCGATTTCCCGGATCAGTTCCTCCACGCGCTCGAATACGTCTGCGTCCATCTTCTTGGGGGTTTGGCGCGAAGATAGCCACGCCGCGCCGACCCGGGGTATCTTGCCGCCGTGCGCATCGAGGAAGCAGAAATCAGGTGGGGGCTCCTGGCCCTGAGCGTGCCGGCCATCGTGGTCGGTTGCGTCTTTTCCCCGGCGCTCCTCTCTATCGGCACCATCGTGACGGCGATCGTGGGGGTGCTGGGCTTCGACCGCGGACTGAACCCCATCTGGCGGGCCCGCTTTCCCGCTTTCTTTCGCTCCTCCCTCTTCTGGGGACTGGTGGGGCTATACCTCTTCCTGGTGGCCAGCGCGCCCATGACCTACGACTGGTCCTATTACCTGGAGCGGCTGCGGATCAAGATCCCCCTGCTGGTGCTGCCCATTGCCTGGGCGGGGATACCGTTCTGGTATGCGACCACTGGGTGGGGGAGCGCGCTTTGGCGGCGGCGGCTCCTGGTGGGCTTCGTATCGCTGACGCTGGCCGGGGTGCTTGTTTACTACGGATTGCACTATGCGGAGGTTAACGGGATGATTTACCGCGGGCAGGCGATGCCCGTCCCCCGAGGTAACCATATCCGCTTCAGCCTCATGGTTGCCCTGGCTTCCACCGCCGCTTTAGATGCCCGCTGGCGCTTCGGCAGCCGCTGGTTGCCCCTGGTGGGGGCGCTGTTGCTGGTGGGGCTGCACGTCCTGGCGGTTCGCTCGGGCATTGTGGCGGGCTACGCGGGCTGGGCGGTGGTGATCGGCGGACGGGCCCTGGCCCGGGGCAACTACCGCCTCCTGACCGCGGCGGCGGTGGCCTTGATCGTGCTTCCCCTGGCCGCCTACTGGGCCGTGCCCTCCTTCCACACCAAGATGAATTACATGCGCTACGAATTGTTGCAGCGCGATCCGCAGCAGGATGAGCTGGAATTCTCCGACGAGGGAAGGCTGACCAGCGTCCGCTTCGGTCTGGACCTGTGGCGCGAGCACCCGGTATTCGGGGTCGGGCCGGGTAACCTACTGGCCGCTTCCGACAGTCTCTACGCCGTGCGGATTCCGGGCATGAAGGGCAAGCGACCCCACAACCAGTTCGTGAGCGCGCTGGCGGGCGGCGGGATGGTAGGCTTCGCGGTCACCGTGATCTGCTTCCTGGCGATCGGCTTTGGGGGGCGGCAGCGGCGCGACCCGCTCTTCGTGGCGGTGTGGACGATCTTCTTCCTGAGTTGCCTCGTGGAGAATACCCTGGAGACCTCGGTGGGGGTATCTCTCTTCGTATTCTTTCTATTGCTGTACGGTTACCCGCCGTACCGGAAACCGGGATAGAGCATCATGCCGCCGTCGATGTAGATCGTGGCCCCCGTAATATAATCGCTGGCGTCGCTGGCCAGGAAGGCGCAGAGGTTGGCCACGTCGTCCGGTTCGCCGATGCGGCCGTAGGGGATGAGGGTGAGCAGCTTATCGAGGGCGTCGGGGGTGTCCCAGGCGTGGCGGTTGATGTCGGTCTGGATGGCACCGGGCGAGATGCTGTTCACGCGGATCTTGTCGGCCGCCAGCTCCTGCGCCATGCTCTCCATCATCATCTTCACCCCGCCCTTGGCCGTGGCGTAGTTGACGTGGCCCGCCCAGGCGATCTCATCGTGGACGCTGCTCATGCAGATGATCTTACCCGCCGCGCGGCTGTGGGGGTGAAGGCCCTGCTTCTTGAAGATGCGGGCCGCCTGCCGGGCGCAGAGAAATTGCCCGGTAAGGTCTACGTTGATGACTTTATTCCACTGCTCGAGGGTCATCTCGGTAAAGGCGGCGTCGGCCTGTAGGCCGGCGTTGGCTACCAGGAGATCCAGGTGTCCGAAGGCGTCGTGGCAGGCGTCATATAGTTTGGTCACCTCGTCCTCCTTCGACACGTCGGCCTGCACCACGATCGCCTGGCCACCGGCCTCCTCAACCTTCTCGGCGGTCTGTTGGGCTTCCTTTTCGCTGCTGTGGTAGTTCACCACCACATTCATGCCTTCACGGCCCAGCCCGATGGCACAGGCCTGTCCGAGGCCCGTGCTGGAGCCGGTTATAATGGCGGTTTGCCCCTGGAGGTCGATGTTCATAGCGGACTTTTGGCGGTCAAACGTCTGCCCCCGCACCGGGTTCGGTCACGGCACCCGCGCCCCGCCGCCCAGGTAGTGGAAGCTGCGAAAAAACTTGTCCGACGCCTCGCCCAAACCCCGTCCGGTGAGGGCAAAAGTCTTCAGTTCGTAGTAGCGTTCGCCGGCCACGAAGGCGAGCGTCCGGGCGCTGGCCTCGCCGTCCTTGTAGTCGATGCGCCACAGCCGCCCGGGGAAGCCTTCCACCGCGCGGCCGGTCGCGTAGATCACCTCTCCGCGCAGCGCTTCCGCGGCTGATTCCTGGGTCGAGAGCAGCAGTTCCTCCACCAGTTCGGTGCTGTCCTGGTGCAGGGCCCCGTCCGGATAGTCTACGTAGCTCAGCACGTAGATCAGGTTCTCGGCCCGCTGCAGGTCGGGTACCTTAAAGTAGTAGGTATGAAAGACTTGCCGGCCCACGGCGGTTTCCAACGTATCCTCCTTGTGCTCCAGGGGGCCGGGTGTCAGGATCCGGAAGCGCCCCTCCAGATCGTCGATCTCCGTCCAGGGGTTGCTGTCCTCGTAGCTCTTGACGGGCTCGGCGTCGTCCGGCGCGGCCATGGGGGTCTGGGCGGACAATCCGGAGCAGGCGGTGAGGAGAAGCGCGAGGAAGAATTTGGGCAGCATAGCCTAAAGACACCCGTGGCGCAACGGGGGTTGTGCGGCCCGGTTCATACGATCCGCCGCACTGTCGTTTCGGATGCGAAGGCGAAGGTATCGGGGGCGCTCCCGTTCAGTCCGCCGAGGAGCAGCAAACCGGGTTGCTTTCCCGGCTCCAGACTGCCCAGGTCCCCATCGAATTGCAGGGCCTCGGCGCCGTTCAGGGTCGCCCACCGCAGCAGTTCGGCGAAGGGCAGGTAGCTCTGGAAGCGGTGGATGGTCTTGAGTTCCTCCAGCACGCTTAGCTGCCAGTTGGAGGTGAGGCTGTCGGTACCGATGCAGACCTTGGCGTCCGCGGAGACGAATGCGTCGTAGCGCGGCAGGCGGTTCTCGATGTAGAGGTTGGCGTTGGGACAGGTTACCCAGTACACGCCCTTCTCCCCCCAGGCCTGGGCCGCCGCAATGGCTTCGGGCCGCGTAAGAGTATTGTGCACGAAGAGCGTCCGTTGCCGCGGATCCATGTGGTTCAGGGCGTGGTAGATGGACGGCGTGCCCGGGGCCCGAAAATGCGCCAGGTCGCTTCCGAAGCCGGCGAAGAAGGTCCGGAAGGGGCCGCCCCCCGTGAGAAAGAGCTCGTCTTCGGCGGCCGTTTCCTGGTTGTGCAGGCTCACCGTGCCGCCCGCCGGATTGAGGGCGTTGATCTTCGCGTAGAGCGGCTCACTTACCGTATAGGGGGCGTGGGGCACGGCGCGTTTCGGTTCGGGCTGGGCCTCGTAGGCGGGCAGGTACATGTCGTAGCTGGCGTCCGCGCGGTCGGCCCGCAGGAAGTCGAACATCTCCACGAAGCTGTAGTAGCGGATAGGGCTCTCGCGCTTCGTGGCGGCGGTATCGGCTTTATTGCAAATATCGCCCACGGCCTGGATACCGTTTTCCCACATCAGCCGGTCCTGCTCGCGGATCGCGGCGTCGATCTCCTTCTGCGGCACCTCGCGCAGCGTGACCACGTCGACCAGGAAGGGGAGGAGGGTCTTGCCCGTCTGGCTTTTGCCCTGCAGGTGGCTCAGCTCCAGGTGGCAGTGAGCGTTCACGAAACCGGGGATCAGGATACCATCCAGCTTTTGCGGCGGGGACGCGGGTGCGGTATAATCCGCGGAGGCGGGGTCCTGCACGGCGGTGATCCGGCCCGTGTCATCGAAGGTGACAACCCCGTTTTCGATGGGCGGCGCGGCAATGGGGTAGACGTAGTCGGCGGTATAGCTGGGCATGGCGCGAAGGTAATATGCCCCGGGGGAGCGGCCGTCCGACCGATTTGCGACGGACGGCCCCCCACCGTCGGTCATAAATCGGTCGGACGGCCTAGCGGTCGGACGGCGGACCGTCGGACGGTTATTGTAGCTTACGGCTGCCAGACTGTTCTACTATGCGCTACTATCGCTCCCTCTTCCTGTTGCTCCCCGCTTTTCTTGCTTGCAATGCAGATCGGTCGGATCCCGCGACGGAGACGGCCACCGTCACCACGGATACGCTCGCAGACGAGCGGCTCCTGGCCCCGGACGAGCTTTTCGGGGCGCTGTTTCAGGAGGTGCAGATGGGGCAGGTGTTTCCGGACGGTAAGACCTTCGTGGATATGGTCCCTCGCACCAGTGCACGGGCGATCATGGCGGATTACGAGGACCGGAAAGGCACGGAAGACTTCAACCTCGCCGCCTTCGTGACCGGCCACTTCGATCCGCCGGCCACGCCGCGGACCAATTTCAGCTCGGACGGTAACCGGTCGATCACCGACCACATCGACGTGCTATGGCCGGT
>JBGTHX010000244.1:0-3314 GCA_041746055.1 Lewinella sp.
CAGCTCGATCACCATCCGCCAGCTGGCGCCGAAGCCGTCGCCCACCACCCGCGGCGTCATCCGGGCGCCTCCCGTGGTGATCAGCGGCGAGCCCAGCCCGGGAATGCGTGCCAGGTGGTAGATGTGTGCGTTGCGGCGCTCTGACCAGGTCTCGGGCAGTTCCCCGCCCAGTTCGTCGAGCAGCTCGTCAAAGACCCGCTGGGTAAGGATGGCCCCCGTTTCCCGGAAGTTCGCCGTGGAGTCGATGTCGAAGATCGGATTGTCAGGGTCGTCGCGCAGCAATTGGGTGAGCTTCCACCATTCGGGCTGCAGCAGCACGCTGTCGCGCGGCAGCTCGTCGAAGGTGAGGCCGTACAGCCGCTCCCGCCAGTCGTCGAAGAGGGTGGGGCCCCGGCTCCCGCCCTCGTAGCGGTAGTCCCACTCGGATAGCACCCGCAGCAGCCGCCGTCCCTCTTCCGACAGCGAAGCGCGGTTCGCCCGCGCCAGCAGGTAAGGCGCCAGCTCCTCGGCGAGCAGGGAGTAGCTGTCCAGCTGCAGTTCCTTCATCCGCCGCTGGTTCATGGTGGGCTGGTGACCCAGCACGCGATTGATGTAGCGGCCGCGGTATTCGTCGAAGCGACCCAGGTAGTAATAAGGATAGTCCGGCCCCGTGGTCACCTGGTTGGCCGAGCTCACGTAGCCCCGCGCCGGGTTGTAAGAGATGGGCCGCTGCTCGAAGGGGATCCACCCCCGCCAGTTGTTCTTCAGGCTGTCGCCCTCGCGGATAAAGCGCCCCTCCTCCGGCTCCCGCAGGGGGAAGAAGCCATTGGGGCGGATGGCGATATCTCCGTCCTGGGCCGCGAAGATGAAGTTCTGGGCCGGGTCCACGTAGCCGCGCAGGGCCGCCACGTAGTCGTCGTAGTTGCGGGCCTGCATGAGGTTCAGGAAGGTGGCCACCATGGTATGCTTCCGTACCTCACTGCCCGGGGCGTCCTGGGCCCGCCAGCGCATGGCCATATTGGCGTAGGGCCCGTCGGTATTGGGTACGGGGCCGAAGGCGGTCCAGGGCGTGCGCACGATCTCGTCGGGCTCCCCCTTCACGCGCAGGGTATCGCTGACCCACCGGGTCTCGGTGGTGCGGCCGTCGAGGCGGTAGGCGTTGCGGGTGGTGTCGGTCCAGGCGATGCGGTACCAGTCGGTGACGTCGTGGCCTACGTTGGTCTCCCCCCAGGCCACGTAGTCGTTGAAGCCCATCATCAGTCCGGGCGCGCCCACCAGTCCCACGCCGCGGGCGTTGCAGCCGGGGAAGGTGATCTGGGCTTCGTACCACACGCTGGGGTAGGAGAGGGCCAGGTGGGGGTCGTTGGCCAGGATCGGCTTGCGGGTATTGGAGCGCCGGCCGCTGACGGCCCAGTTGTTGCTGCCGTTGTCGGGGTCGGCGGGGAAGGATTCGTAGGGCGGGTACGCGGGTGCCGGGGTGGGTTCCCGCGGAGCCGGGGCGGGCCACGTGGGGAAGAAGGACAGCGTGCTTACCGCCGCCTGACCCTCGTCATCCGGGACCACCGGGCTATCCAGCGGGAAACGTTCCGGGAACAGGGACCGGAAGCCCTCCGGCCCCAGCCACTCCAGGGTATGGGTGGCTTCGGCGTCCTCGTAGCCGCCGCTCAGTCCGGCCGACATCCCCTTCATCAGCAGCGCCGAGCGGTAGGGCGACCAGCGCTGCGGACGGTGGCCGAGCAATTTATATTCCAAAGCGTAGTCATCGGGTTCCAGTTGATCGATGAAAGCATTGATACCATCGGAATAGGCCTGCAGGGCGCGGTAGTCGGCGGGGAATTCGAGCCGCATCGTATCCACCGTGCGGCGGGCGATCTCGCGGAATCCCTTGTTGATCTGCACGAGGTCCCGTGCCTTCATGGAAGGCCCCAGCACCTGCGCCAGCGCCCCTTCCGTGGAGCGGGTACTGATGTCCATCTGCCACAGCCGGTCGTAGGCGTTCACGTAGCCCTGCAGGAAGCAGGCCGCCTCGAGGCTGCCGGCGATGAGGTGGGGTACGCCGCGATCGTCGAAGTGGATCTCGCCGCGGGCCACGGGATTGTCGAGGTGGAAATTGAGCTGGCGGACGCGTGGTCCCTCCCCGGCATTCTGCCAGAAGCCGTGTCCGGGATCGAAAAAGGGACCCAGGGCCGGCAGCGGCAGGCCGAAGGGGGCGGCGAGGCTTCCGAAGAGGAGCCAGCCGATAAGCAGGGCGGCGGCGACGGCGGGGGCGATCCAGCGCATGGACGGGTTTGGGGACGGACGGCTAAGGTAACGGCCCCGTAACGAACCAAATGAACCTACCCACATTATAGCCCTGCCATCTTTGCCCGCTTATGCGCCTTTTGTCACTTTGCTGCCTCTGCCTCGTGCTGCTCACCGCCTGCGAGGGCGGCGCCCGCGAGCGGCGGGCCGCCCGGGGGGAAGATTACGTCAGCGATCCGGACCACCTCTACTTCAGGAATATCCGCGGCCGCGACTACCGCAGCCGCACGATCGAGGAGGGGGTCGACCGCTACGTCCACGATGACCTGGGCGAGGAGGCCAACCTCTACATCCTCGACCGCTGGCTCGAGGACCGCGCCGAACTGGTGTGGGACGACCGCATCCTCACTGCCGGTGAGGTCAGCGATCTCCAGCGTACCCTGCAGTCGGAGCCGGGCGGGCACCTGTACCCCGAGGCAGCTTCACTCAAGGCGGCCCAGGAGACGGTAGGGGATTACCGGCGGCTGACAGGGCAGTAGGGGGAGTGGGCGGCCGCTTCAGGGCAAAGATTCTCACAATCTTTACGGCTGAGCCATGGCTGTCCTGCGGGGAAAATCTGCGTTAATCTGTGCCTAAGCGAAGCGCCTCCGGGTAAGCCAGAGGCGATCTGTGGTAAAAAACTTCTCGCGAGGGCTATGATCGCTCCCAGTGCATGCCCTTATGCCTGCAGCTCAATTTATGCCGCGACCGGAGGTCGCGATCCGGCCACAACCAAACCACACCCCCAGCCGTACTCCTCAGGTGCGCAACAACCCCCAACAACAGCGGCAGAAAGAGATCCTCGAGCACTACCACGACCGCTTCAATACCCCGGCTTTCATCCCGGATGACCCGCTGGGGCTCGTCCACGCCTTCGACGACCCCCGCGACCGCGAGATCGTAGCCTTCTGGGTCGCCACCCTCGCCTGGGGCCGCCGCGCCACCATCATCGACAAGGGACAGCAACTCATCGAAGCCATGGGCGGCCAACCCTACCGCTTTATTATGGAGCACGGCGACTCGGCGGAGAAGATTGCCGCCGAGCTGGGCGACTG
>JBGTHX010000245.1:0-2615 GCA_041746055.1 Lewinella sp.
GTGACCAGGCTGTCGAGAAAGCCCACGGCCAGGGGGGGAAAGACGCCGCCGAAGTCGGCGAAGTAGCCCCGGGCGGCCGGATTGCGCTGCAGGGCTACCACCCGGTAGCGGCCGGGCCGGATATTGCTCACCGTAAAGGTACCCGTCTCCGAGCTCTGGGCGAAGTAGGTCGGATTTTCGGTAAAGACCGCGGTATCGGCCAGATTATCGTAGAGGGTGACGGCGATATCCGGCAGCGGGTCGCCCGTAAAGGCATCGACCACCTGCCCGCTCACCGAAGCCGTGTCCAGCTCGGGGCCGGTCGCGAAGACAAAGCGCAGGTTGGCCGTGGGGTTGCCCTCGTTGAGGTCCTTGATGGCCGATCCGATGTTCACCACGTAGGTGACGCTGTCACGCAACTGGGCGCCCTCGAGGGGGATTAGTAGGGTACGGCGCCGCAGCTCCGGCAGTTCACCCTCCGCGAGGTCGAGCGGGGGACTGATGATGATCTGCTGCTGGGGGTCGAGTTCCACCCACTCGTCGAAGGTCAGTTCGATCCGGTCCGGCCGGAAGTTGGTCTGGAAGTTGGGGGTGGATTCCTCCACCACCAGCACCGGCCCGAGGGTATCCCGTGGTCCGCCGTTGGGCGGGGTCGGCGTGGCGCAGCGCTGCAGCCCGGTAAGTTGGGCGAGCAAGGCCAGCGTGAAGGCGGTGAGGTAAAGAATGTTCCGGATCAAGGAGAAAGAGCTTGGCGTTAGAGGTAAGGACAATGCGGTACCCGGCTAGGTTGGCTGCCGGGGGGGATGGCTTCAGTCAGAAGACCCCGGCACCCGCGTGCCCCCGCCGCCAAAGGTATCGACGGCCGCCAGCACCCCGTAGTAGGCCGAAGTGATCAGGCATACCGCCCGCCACGGCGGACTCGGCTCGGGATAGTACCAGACGTTCATGACCGCCGACAGGATGAAGGCCACCGTAGCCAAGAGCGTGAGCACCCACCAGCGCCCCCCGCGGCTCGGGTAGGCGAAGAGGATCGGCAAAAAGTGCATCGCCGCGAAGGCCAGTACGATGCCCACCAGGGCCGCGGCGGGCAGATCGGGGAGCACGAATACGAGAATGTACACCACCATGTTCCAGAGGACCGGGAAGCCGACGAAGTGCTTGCCATCCTCACTTACCATCCCCTCCATGCCGTAGTAGAGCGCCGCGGAGAGCAGCATGGCGAAGCAGCACAGCAGCCGCGGCCAGTAGGCCAGGTCGATGGCCTCGTAAAATAGGTAGGCCGGCAGGATGGCGTAGGAGAAAAAGTCGATGACGTAGTCGATCATCTTGCCGCTCACCCTGGGCAGTACCTCCCCCACCCGGGCCAGCCGTGCAAAGGTGCCGTCGACTCCGTCGATGACCAGGGCCACCAGGATCCAGAGCATGGCCATACGGTAGTTGCCCTCGGTCACGGCCAGCAATCCCATAAAGGCAGCCAACAGGCCCGTGGCGGTGAAGAGGTGAACGGACCAGGCGGCAATTTTATCCATGGAGGGGGCTTAGGCCCGTCAAGATAGGGACCGCGCGGCCTTGCGGGCCTTGCGGGCGGCCCTCCGCTCGGCCCGTTCCCGCTCCTTCTCGCTCATTTGGTAGCCCACCAGGTGCAGGTCGCTCTTCTCGCGCAGCACGATCGCCGCCGCCACCGAGGTGACCAGCGGGCCGAGCAGGGTGCCGAAGACCGGCACCTTAAATAGGATGAACAGCGGTATCCCCAACCCCATGCAGACACCCACGTAGTTGCGCCAGAGGTGGCGCAGACTCTGCATGATGCCGAGCTCAAACTGCTCGTTGTAGTTGTCGGCGATGGCGTAGCCCAGGATCGATGCCTCCACCAGCCCCCGGAACAGCCCGTCGAGCGAATCGGGTACGAAGCCGTTGAACACCCCGATGATGACCGACTGCAGCACCAGGCCCATTACCGACACCTTCACCATACGGATCTGGGCGTGCAGAAAGGGCTTGAAGCGGTGCGCCTCCACCGTATCGCGCTGCACGATGACCTGCAGGGTGCGGCGCATGAAGTGATAGATGACCACCTCCAGCAACACCAGGACGACCCAGTTGAGGGCTCCGTCGGACAGGCTGTCGTACGCATCATAAATGAGCCGCACCACGAGGCTGTCCCCCCCGATCGCCAGGCTGTAGAGCGGGTCCTGGGTATGTTCCTGCCACCAGCTGACCACCTCCCCGATCGTGTACATCCCGGCCAGCACGCCGAACACCACCAGCCCGCGCGCCACCCACCCGTACTGCCGCAGTCCCGTCCACAACCGGTGGCTGATCATGAAGCGCCAGGCCCGCGGGAAGGTGAGGAGGGTATAGAAGAACTCGTGGATACCGTAGCGAAACTTGGTCAGGCCGCGTTTCATCATATCTCCTTCCCGTTCCGGCACGCTTCCAGTTCCGCACGCAGGCGGTCGTTGTCCGCCCGTAATTGCTGTACGTTCTCGAAGGTGGCCGGAGCATCACGCGCCTCGGCATCGGGCATTGTCTCGGGTATTTCCGTGCGGGCTGCCGTTTCCGATTTCCCGAGCCAGCCCTTCACCTGGCCTACGGGGTCCTCCCCGTTGTAGAGGGCCGCGCCGAAGTAGACGATG
>JBGTHX010000246.1:0-4501 GCA_041746055.1 Lewinella sp.
AGCCGAAGTACGAGGACTTCCACAACGTCAACTACTCCGATGATGCCATCGAGGCGTGCGTGAAGCTGAGCGACCGCTACATTACCGACCGCTTCCTGCCCGATAAGGCCATCGACGTACTCGACGAGGTAGGTGCCCGCACCCACCTTAAGAATATCACCGTACCCAAGCACATCGAAGAGGTCGAGAAGAAGATCGAAGAGGTGAAGGAGCAGAAAAACTCCGCCGTAAAGAATCAGCAGTACGAACGTGCCGCCGATCTGCGCGACCAGGAGAGCAAGCTACAGCGCAACCTCGAGGATGCCAAGAAGCAGTGGGAGGAGGAATCCAAGACCAAGCGTTACCCCGTGAATGAGGAGGATATTGCCGAAGTCGTCAGCATGATGACCGGAATTCCCGTCCGCCGCGTGGCCCAGAACGAGAGCAAGAAGCTGGTGGGCATGGAGAGCGACCTGCAGTCCGTAATCATCGGCCAGGACAACGCCATTACCAAGGTCACCAAGGCCATCCAGCGTAACCGCGTAGGCCTGAAGGACCCCAGTAAGCCCATCGGTACCTTCATATTCCTCGGCCCCACGGGTGTGGGTAAGACGGAGCTCGCCAAGGCGCTGGCCAAGTACATCTTCGACAGCGAGGAGAGCCTGATCCGTATCGATATGTCGGAGTACATGGAGAAATTCAGCGTCAGCCGGCTCATCGGCGCACCTCCCGGTTACGTCGGCTACGAGGAAGGTGGACAACTTACCGAGAAGGTGCGTCGTAAGCCCTACAGCGTGATCCTGCTCGACGAGATAGAAAAGGCCCACCCCGATGTCTACAACATCCTGCTGCAGGTCCTCGACGACGGACAGCTCACCGACGGTATGGGCCGTAAGGTCGACTTCAAGAATACCATGATCATCATGACCTCCAACATCGGCGTCCGCCAGTTAAAGGACTTCGGTCAGGGGGTCGGATTCGCCACGAAGGCCCGTACCGAGAATGCCGAATCCAACAGCAAGTCGGTCATCAACAGTGCCCTGAAGCGTACCTTCTCCCCCGAGTTCCTGAACCGGATCGACGACGTGGTGATCTTCAACAGTCTGGGACAGGAGGAGATCTTCCGCATCATCGACATCGCCCTCAGCGATCTGTACAAGCGCCTGAGCGGCATGGAATTCACGCTGGGACTCGCCGAGGACGCGAAGAAATTCGTGGCCGAGAAAGGATTCGATCCCCAGTTCGGCGCCCGTCCGCTACACCGTGCCATCCAGAAGTATATCGAGGATCCGCTCGCAGAATACATCCTGAACCACAATCCGGAGGGCGGTACCGCCCTGGTCGCCAAGCTAAACGAAGCCAGCGACGGGCTCATCATCGCTCAACAGGAGGTGGTGACCTCTGAGGAGTAATACCGGTATACCCTGACCCATAGACCGCCCGGATGTCCGGAAATTCCCTCCGGGAATTTTTCCGGATATCCGGGCTAAGGGTTTTGGCCCTTGAACAATCGAGGGCTATGTACTTTTACATTTTATAACATAATCCAACAACCTATTGGCTAAGAGAAGAGGCGGCGGCCGCAACCGTTACACACGCAGAGAAGAAACCACCCCCCAGTTCCGCATCAACGATATGATCCGGGTTCCTGAAGTGCGTCTGGTAGGCGATAACCTGGAAGAGATATCCGGAGAGCTCGGGACTAAGATCGAGGGTGGCAACGTCTGGGACACCCGTCAGGTAAAGGGATGGGGCCGGGACCTTGGCCTCGACCTGGTCGAGATTAGCCCCAACGCGAGCCCGCCCGTTGTGCGCCTGACCGATTACAAGAAATTTCTCTACGAGAAGAAGCGGAAAGAAAAAGAGATCCGCAGCAAGGCCGTCAAGACGGTCATTAAGGAAGTGCGTTTCGGGCCTAACACCGACGACCACGACTTTGAATTCAAGACCCGCCACGCGCGTGGCTTCCTGGAGGACGGCGCCAAGGTGAAGGCCTACGTGCATTTCCGGGGCCGTTCGATCGTATTCAAGGACCGGGGTGAGCTGCTGCTCCTGCGATTCATGAAGGAACTGGAGGACCTCGGTGCCGCCGAAGCCATGCCTAAAATGGAGGGCCGCCGTATGAACGTCATCATAAGTCCCAAGAAGGTGGCGAAGAAATCCTCCACCAAGTCCGACTCGGGCGGTGGAGATACCGACGCCTGACCCAGGCCGATTTAACCCACGGGCGTCCGCTTATTCACGTAAGCGGACGCTTGTTTTTTAGCCCATTACGCAGCGTACCTCACCGTGGCCCAGATCAAGACTTCCCATTTCGCCTCCTCCCACGCCCGCGTGAGCCAGACGCCCCAGGACGGGCGGCCCGAGTTCGCCTTTATCGGCCGCAGTAACGTCGGGAAGAGCAGCCTCATCAATATGCTGGCCCAGCGCAAGGAACTGGCCCACACCTCCGGCAAGCCCGGCAAGACCCAGTTGCTCAACTACTACCTCATCAACTACAGCTGGTACCTCACCGACCTGCCCGGCTACGGTTACGCGAAGCAGAGCAAGAAAACGCGCGGCAAATGGGAAAGCCGTACGGAGAACTACTTCCTGAAGCGGCAGTCGCTGGTGAGCGCTTTCGTGCTCATCGACAGCAATATCCCACCCCAGGCCATCGACCTCGAATTCGTCAACTGGCTGGGTGAGCACGGCGTACCCTTCGTCCTGGCCTTCACCAAGACCGACCGGAAAGCCTCCCGCGACGGGGGCAGCGTAGAGGATTTCTGCGAGCGCATGCTGGAGGTATGGGAAGAACTACCCCCGGTATTCCGAACAAGTGCTACCCGCGAAACCGGCCGCGACGACATCCTGGAATACATGGAAAGCGCGCTGAATACGGTACATTGGCCCTTCTACGGGGAAGCCCCCGCATCGTAAGCGATGTACGTTAAGTAAAGGAACCATGAGTGCCACGCTGAAACCCGAACCTACCACGCCAGGGACCGCCTTCGAGCGGGAAGGACAGCGGTATTCGCATACGGCACCGGACATCGAGAAGTGGGCGATCTACCGCCTGAGCGAAGACCGCGAGGCCTTCGTGAAGCGCCTGGAAGGGGCCAGCGAGGAGCGCATCCTGCAGGAACACGGCGATAACCTCACCGACCTGCTGAGTAAAACCATCTTCAGCGAGCAGGAACGCACCAAGACCGAACCCTGGAAGGTGGATCCGCCACAGGAGCGCGGCTACTGGAAGCGCCTGGCCAAATTGCTGGCCACCCACTCCATCGACGAAGACGAGCCCACCTCCTCCGAGGAAGCCGCCCGGTCGATTCTCCACCGGATCGTGCACCGCTACTCCGAGGAGATCGTGGGAACTTTCCAGATCCCCACCTTCCGCTTCGCGCGTCGCTTCCTGACGTTTTTCTTCGGCAGGTTGCTCAATGCCGCGGGGGGCCGGACCTTCAGCAGCCTCTTTTCGAAAAAGCTGCTCCTGCAGGAGAAGCTGCTGGTGCGCGGCTACGTGGATCAGGTCCGCCAACTCAGCCGGCGAGGTACCGTAGTACTGGTGCCCACTCACTTCAGTAACCTCGACAGCATCCTGATCGGCTACGCCCTCGACCAGGTGGCGGGACTGGAAGCGGCAGCATTCGGTGCCGGACTTAACCTGTACAATACCGGCTACACCGCCTACTTTATGAACCGCCTCGGGGCCTACCGCGTCGACCGCCGGAAGCGTAACCCGATCTACATGATCACCCTGAAGATCATGAGCAAGCTCCTGATCCAGCGGGGTGTCCCCTCCCTCTTTTTCCCCGGGGGCACCCGCTCGCGTAGCGGGGCGCTGGAGACACGCCTCAAGCTAGGTCTGCTAGGCACGGCCGTGGAGGCCCAGCGGGCACGCTACCAGCAGGGGCGCGACGACAAGGTATTTATCGTGCCGGTAGTCCTCTCCTACCCCTTTGTGCTCGAGGCCCAGTTCCTGATCGAGCAGCACCTACGCAAGGAGGGACAGGACCGCTACATCAAGGCCAAGGACAGCTTCCACTCCCTGCGCAGCATCCTCAAATTTATTTGGGGCATCTTCAGCAAGGGCAACGAGATCACCATCAGCCTTGGACAACCCCTCGATGTGGTGGGTAACCGCGTGGAGGCTGACGGCAAAAGCTACGCCCTCAGCGGTCGCCACGTGTCCACCCGGGAATATTTCCGGGACCAGCACGGGCGCGTCAACGAGGACCTACAACGCGAGAGCGAATACACCCGCTTACTGGCGGACCGCATCGTGGAACGCTACCACGCCGACGGCATCGTGCTCCCCAGCCACCTCATCAGCTACGCGGCCTTCGCAATGCTGGAGCGCAGCTTCCCTAAAGATGATCTCTACGCCCTCATGCGATTGCCGGCGGAGGATTTCTACTTCCACGAGGAAGCGCTGGTGTCCGTGGTGGAGCAACTCCGGGACCAGCTCCTCAAGATGGAACTGGAAGACCGCGCCAAAGTGAGTGCCGAACTGCGCGGCAGCGGCCAGGATATTATCCGA
>JBGTHX010000247.1:0-1695 GCA_041746055.1 Lewinella sp.
CCGTAGAGGTACAGTTTTAGCAGCAGCTCCGGACCGTAGGCGCTGGCCCCGTCGGCGTGGACCCGCTTGAATCCAAGGGACACCAGGTCGAGTTGGTCGACGAAGGCGGCCACCAGGCGTACTTCGGCGTCGGCCGGGATCATCGCCTCGAGCGGCGTGGCGAAAAGACCGAACTGGGTGGGGTCAAGACCTATCTTCTTAGGCATTATCTACGGTATCAGTGGGATACCCTTAAGATACGGCTCGAAAATGAGATTGCATACTTTTTGCACAGTCTGACGAGGGCCTACCCGACGGCCGCCTCCATCAGCAAACACCACTGGTGCAGACTTCCATTTCGGCCACTGCCTCAGCTATAATAGTACCGAAAAGCGCAATCGGCGGCTGTACGCGGTAGGCGGTGTTCACGGCCATTAAGCTAAGCTATTTTACTGCATTCGTCTACTCCCGAACTTGGGAGAATGACCCACGCCCTGCACCGCTACCTGACCCTGCTACGCGCCTTCCCCGAGCTCACCGAGGAGCAACGCGCGCACTACATCGACGATCCCCAGCGACACTTCACCCGCACCAGTCCGCTGACCTTTTTGCGCACCGTCGCCTTCATCCTTCAGTTAGTCCGCAAGTCCACCGCCGTGGAGTTGCACGACTTCTTTGGCTACCTCGGTCGCCCGCCGGTCACCAAGTCCGCCTTCTCCCAGCGCCGCCGTGCCATCCGGCCGGCCTTCTTCCGCGACTTCTTCTACCGCTCCGTCACCGACTTTTACACCTGCTTCCGCCACGCCCACCGCTGGCGCTCCTACCTGCTCTTCGCCGTGGACGGCACCGGCCAGACCCTGCCCCGCGAACGCTGGATCGGGGAGGCCTTCGGCTTCCACCAGAACCAGTACGATAACGTTCCCTCTACCCGCATCCTGCTGACTTACGATCTGCTCAACCGCATTATCCTACGGGCGGATCTGCATACGCAGAAGAGCGGTGAGATCCGCCACGCGTATCCCAACGTCGAGCACCTTCCACAGCGGGCCATCTATATCTACGACCGCGGCTTTGCCGGCTACGGCCTGCCCTTCCTGCACCGCCGCCACGGATCGGACTGCATCATCCGGCTGCCGGTCGGGATGAGCCCCGAAGTGACCGATTTTGTCCGGAGCGGCGAGCCGGAGCGAGTAATCACGGTACTCCTGAAGGACCGAGCCTTCCGTTCGCTGCGTAATCTGGGTCAGGATCCAACGTGGTGCGAGCCCCTGGAACTACGGCTAATCCGGGTGGAACTCGACACCGGAGAGGTCGAAGTCCTCCTCACTACGCTAATGCACCGCAGGCGGTTCCACCATAAACGAATGGGAGAACTCTACGGCCTGCGCTGGGGTGTAGAGACGGGGATATCTCACCTCAAGTCGTACCTCCAACTGGCCCTCACCTCAGCCTACACCCAGCCCGGCGTGGAGCAGGATATGTGGTCGACCTTCTGGTTCTATAATGTGCAGAGCGCCTGTTTGCTCGATCGGGAGCAAGCCAAGGCTGACCGTACTCAACATCGTCAATATAGCTACCGGATCAACCGCAACGTGACCGCCGGCTTGATCAAAAGGTGGCTGCCCACCCTCTTCCTGGACGGCGTGCGCCGCTGGCGCGCCCGAACTAAGGTCCTGCTGGATGAGCTGGTCACCCACCTCGAACCCTATAGGCCCC
>JBGTHX010000248.1:0-8443 GCA_041746055.1 Lewinella sp.
GCCAAGGGGCCCGGCCCCGCCCGGGGGAGTCGTCCGTCGCCCTCGGAGCAGCAGCGCATCGACTTCCGGGAAGCCTGCGATAACGCTACCCGGCAGACAGACATGGAGATCAATAACGTGCGGGCCCGTCTGACCACCGGCGGCGACGTCTGGTGGGACGGCAACAACGGCCGCTACATCGTACCCAAGCCCCCTCCGGGCGTGCCCGAGGTCAGCTCCATCTTTGCCGGGGCGGTATGGCTCGGCGGCCGCGACCCCGGGGGCGGGCTCAAAGTGGCCGCCCAGGATTACGGCCGCTCCTCCGGACAGTTCGATTACTACCCCGGTCCGCTCACCCCCCAGGGCACCATTCAGCGGGACACCTGCGAACGCTGGGACCGTTTCTTCACCGTGAAGGGGGAGAGCATCCGCACGCTCCGCACCCTGTACCAGACCGCGCTGGAGAACGACGCCCTGCCCATCGACCAGGAAGACATTCCCCGCGACGTACTGGGCTGGCCCTCGGTCGGGAACCCCTACTTCGCGGAGGTGAACGGCTTCGAGCTCCCTAACCCCAACGAGGGGGGCGGTCTGGCCGGCTTTTGGGACGAGGACCTGGACGGACTGTACGACCCGTCCCAGGGGGACTATCCCATCATCGAGATCCGCGGCTGCGGCGAAACGCCCCAGTTCCCGGAAGAAATGACCTTCTGGATCTACAACGACGCCGGCAACACCCACCGGCAGTCCAATACCCCGCTACAGATCCAGATGGAAGTGCAGGTGCAGGCCTTCGCCTACACCACCTCGGACGATATCAACAACATGACCTTCCAGCGCTACAAACTCATCAACCGGGCGCAGGAGGACATTCTCGACACTTACTTCGCCATGTGGGTGGACCCCGACCTGGGCTGCGCCTCCGACGATTATATCGGCAGCGACACCACCCGCTCCCTGGCCTACGTCTACAACGAGGACGAGCTGGACGGGGCCAACGGCTGTACCTGCGACGGTGGGGTAGAGACCTACTGTGACGAGATTCCCATCCTCGGGGTTGACTACTTCCGCGGACCGCGGGCCCCCGTCTACGACATCAACGGCAACCAGGTCGGCGAGCGCGAACTGGGCATGAGCTCCTTCGTGTACTTCAACAACGCCGGCGTGGGCGGCCCCCCGCCCGCCACGACCGACCCCAGCACGGCCGAGGAATACTACAACTACCTCCAGGGCAAGTGGCGCGACGGATCACCGCTGCAGAACACCGGTGACGGCTACGACGAGGGCGGTTCCCCCACCACCCGTTACGCCTTCCCCGACGCGCCGAACGTCAACGGCTGGAACATGACCACCGAGGACCTGCCCTTCGGTGACCGCCGCACCATCCAGGCGTCCGGTCCCTTCACCCTCCAGCCCGGCGCCGTGAACGAACTCATCGTGGGCGTGGTGTGGGTACCCGACCAGACCTATCCCGCCCCCTCCATCCAGCGGCTGCAGCAGGCGGATGACCTGGCGCAATCGCTCTTCGACAACTGCTTCGACCTCCTGGACGGCCCCGACGCGCCGGACGTGGACCTGCTCGAACTCGACCGCGAGGTGGTGCTGCTCTTCAGCAACAGCCCCGTCAGCAACAACTATCTGGAGGGCTACCAGGAGGAGGGCCTCGGCATTCCCACCGGTACCGATAGCCTGTACCGCTTCGAGGGCTACCGGGTGTTCCAGTTTGCCGGGCCCGACGTGACCCTCGCCGACATCGGCGATCCCGAGCGCGTACGCGAGATCGCCACCTACGACCTCGACAACGGCGTGACCCGGCTCTTCAACTGGACGGGAATCTCCGCCGATGAGGAAGACCGCAACCCCCTGAATCAGACCTATTTCGTGCCCGAACTGCGGGTAGCGGGGGAGGACGAGGGCATCCGCCACAGCATCAGCATCACCCAGGACGCCTTCGCGAGTGGCAACGACACCCGGCTGATCAACCACCGCCGGTACTACTTCACCGTAGTGGCGTACGCCTACAATAACTACGAGGAGTACGATCCCTTCGATCCCGACAGTCCGGGACAGCCCATCCAGTACATCGCCTCCAGCCGTAACGTGGGCGACCCGCTGACCGGCAACGCCTTCTACACCGCCATCCCCCGGCCGATCCTCGACCGTGACCTGCGCGCGGCCTACGGAGACGGAGCCCCAATCACCCGCCTGAGCGGCAAGGGAAACAACGGCACCTTCCTGGATATGACCGATTCCACCGTCAACCGCATCGAGGCGGCCATCGCCGGTGGCGTAGCCTTTGACGGGGAGATCTCCTACGAACAGGGTGCCGGCCCCATCGACGTCTTTGTGGCCAACCCGCTCGAGGTGAAGGACGGCGATTATGAACTCACCTTCGTGGACGGCAATATGGGAGATCAGCAACTCACCGCCCCGGTAAACTGGACGCTGCGCTGCCTCAACGACTGCGGCGTGCCGACCGTGGTGAGCGAACGGCCGATCAATTCCAACAACGAGCAGATCATCGGGGAATTCGGCTTTTCCGTCCGCATCGGCGACGTGCCCGAGCCCGGTACCTCCGGCACCGGCAGCAATGGCGCCCTCGGGGGTAATCTGGTCTACGACAGCACCGATCGCGATCCCTGGCTGCTCTTCCTGCCCGATAACCTTTCGCTCGGCTTCAACAACGTGGAATTCGACCAGGCGATCTTCGATTACGTGGGGACGGACGATTTCCAGGACCGCTTCTATGAACTCGATCAGGACCGCGGCCTGTCGGATATGTTCCCCGGCATCGTGCCCTACCGCCTGCTGGACCACCAGGAGAACGATGGTAATATCCCCTTTATCTCCCCGGTCTACATTTCGGAATTCCGGCTCAACGACGGCGTGATCCGCAACTCGAGCTTGCAGAACCTGAACAACGTCAACATCGTGATGACGTCTGACAAGTCGCTGTGGAGCCGCTGTCCGGTTGTGGAGACCAGCAGCTACTTCTACAAGGAGACCGCCTACCGCGGGCAACCCATCAAGCGCGAGAGCGACCGCAACATGTTCGATACCCGCTCGGCGCCCAGCGTCACCCGGGAGGCCGGCGCTAACGGACTGCCGGCCGTGGACAATTCTATCGATCCCGAACTGGCGACGGGTATGGGTTGGTTCCCCGGCTACGCCGTGGATGTGGAGACGGGCGAGCGCCTGGAGATCTTCTGGGGCGAGAACAGCACTTACGACGGCCGCCGCCTCGGCGACGAATTCGTGGCCAACAGCAACGGCAACGATATGATCTTCAACCCATCGAGCGACATCTTCCGCAAGTCGCCCATCGACGGCCTCAGCGTGTATGATTTCCCGGCGGGCGGGCAGCATTTCTTCTACGTCACCAACCAGCCCTACGACGGCGGCGTGCGCCTGTACAACCGGCTCTTCCCCCGGGCCAGTGCCAGCTCCACGGCCAAGGTGCGGGCCCTGCAGGATATCACCTGGGCGGGCTTTCCGATCCTGGCCCCCGGCACGGAGTTGCTCTCGTATGCTGACGGAATCATCCCCACCGACGTAACGATCAAGCTGCGGGTGAACAGTGCCTACGACTACGCCGAGGGCGTACCGGAGGCGAATGGTTACCCCACCTACCGCTTCACGATCAACGGCAGCCAGGCCAATACGGAGCTGGATGCCGCGCTGGTCAACCGGGCCCTGGACGGCATCAATATCGTCCCCAACCCCTACTACGGCTTCAGTGTGTACGAAGACAGCCAGTTCGAAACCAACGTGAAGATCACCAACCTGCCCGCCCGGGCTACGGTGACGATCTATTCGCTCGACGGCAAGTTCATCCGGCAGTACAACCGAGACGAGACCACGACCACCCTGCGGGGAGACAACCGTCCCTACGGCCTGCGGCAGATCTCCCCGGCCCTGGAGTGGGACCTGAAAAACCAGAAGGGTATCCCCGTCGCCAGCGGCGTGTACCTGATCCACGTCGACGCGCCCGGACTGGGTGAGCGGACGCTCAAGTTCTTCGGAGTACAACGGCAATTCGATCCCTCCGGCCTTTAACCCCCGCACCCGCGCCCCCGCCAATCCCCTTCGTATGAAGCAATTTTACCTCCTCCTCCTCTGCGCCGGCCTCTCGCTGACCGCCCGCGCCGGCAATCCCGACCGGCAGGGCGAGGCCGGAGCCGTACAGCTTCTGATGAACCCCTGGGCCCCCTCGGCCGGGCTCCACTCCCTGGGCACCTCCTACGTGACCGGCGTGGAAGCCATGCGCATCAACCCGGCCGGAGTAGGCCGCTTCGACGGCACCCAGGTAATGGTGGGGTACGCCAATTACCTGCAGGGGACGGACATCTCCATGCAGGCGATCGGGGTGACCAGCCGGGTGGGGACCAATGGCGGATTCGGGTTCAGTATCATGAGCGTGGACTTCGGGGATATCCCCATCACCACCACCGACCAGCCCGAGGGCACCGGGGCCCTGCTTAACCTCAGCTTCATCAATGTGGGGATCACCTATAGCCACCGCTTTGAGAACAAGGTGTCGGTGGGTATCACCCTGCGGGGCGTGAGCGAGTCGACCAGTGACGTGAGCTCCTTCGGATTCGCGATCGACGCCGGAGTGCAGTACGTAACCGGAGAGCAGGAGGAGTTCAAATTCGGACTCAGCCTGCGCAACGTGGGATCCCGCATGGCCTATGGCGGACAGGGACTGGCTACGGCGGCCGACAACCCCGACCCCTCGGCCGATTACAAACTGACGCTGGACCAGCGTGCGGCGGGCTTCGAAATGCCCTCCATGCTCAACATCGGGGCGAGCTACGATTTCCTCAGCGGCGTTGAGAACCAGCGGGTGACGCTGGTGGGCAACTTCACGGCCAATTCTTTCAGCCGCGACCAGGTCGGGGCCGGTCTGGAGTATGCCTTCCGCGAGCAATTCCTCGCCCGGGTGGGTTACCGGCTGGACCTGGACGCGCCCACGGGTAGCGAGGGCACAACCGCCGACGAGGCACCGCTCTACGATGGCCTCAGTGCCGGAGCCAGCGTGCGGGTGCCCTTCCAGCGGGGTGACGTTAACCGGCGCTTCAGCGTCGACTACGCCTTCCGCAGCACCCGGATCTACGGGGGCACCCACAATGTGGGACTGAGCCTGTCCTTCTGAGGAGGGCGGCGCTCCGCTTCCGGTCGTCTAGCTTTTGTATACTTTATTCCCTATCTTTGACTGAGATAATCAGTAGCTGGCGTTCTTACATCCGTAAGGGCGTCGCTTTTTTTTAGCCTTTCCGCTAACGGCTTTCGGCGGAGGGCATCACCAACCTCAGGCAGTCTTCCACCAGTCCCGATGCGGGAGGGGTAAAACTGACTGCACGGACGAAAACACGAACACCATGGCAGGAACACACTATCTGTCGCAGGAAGGGTACGACCGCCTACGCGGCGAACTGGAAGAACTAAAGACTACGGGACGCGCCGACGTGGCACGCGCCATCGCCGAGGCCCGCGAGAAGGGGGATCTTTCGGAGAACGCCGAATACGACGCCGCCAAGGATGCCCAGGGCTTGCTGGAGATGAAGATCAACGAACTCGAGAAGGTGATGGCTAACGCCAGGGTGCTGGACTCCAGCCAGTTGGACACGAGCAAGGTCACCGTGATGAGCAAGGTCACCATCCGCAACGTCAAGAACAAGGCTACGATGGTCTACCACCTGGTGGCCGAAAGCGAGGCCAACCTGAAGGACCGGAAGATATCCGTCAACAGCCCGATGGGGCAGGGGCTGCTCGGCAAGGCCGTCGGGGAAGTGGCCGAGGTCAAGACCCCCAACGGCGCCATCCAGTTCGAGATCGTCAATATTTCGCTCTGATGGCTTCGATCTTCTCCCGCATCATCAACCGCGATCTCCCCGGCTACATCGTGGCGGAATCGGACGACTTCATCGCCTTCCTGGACGTGCGGCCCATGATGCCGGGCCACACGCTGTGCGTGCCCAAGCGGGAAGTGGACTACTACTATGACCTGAGTGACGAGGAGCTTACCGCCCTCACGCTCTTCTCCAAGCGGGTGGCCCACGGGCTCAAGCGGGCCGTAACCTGCACGCGGGTCGCCAACGGCGTACTCGGCCTGGAGGTGCCCCACGCCCACCTGCACTTGGTGCCGGTGACCCACGAGGGGGACTTCCGGTTCGGAAAGGTGGTGTCGGTCAGCGATGCCGAGATGAGCGACCTGCGGGACCGCATTGCCGCCGCCATTGACGAAGACTAAAAATCGGGCGGGCTCAGGTGCTGGAAGTGGCCATTAAGGCTGGCCCGTTCCAGCATGCGCCGTCCTTCCCCCAGCCGGGGATCGACCTGCAGCAGGTGCTCCAGGAGGAACTGCTGGCGGGTCGCCGCGTCGGTCAGCGTGAGGATCATATACTCCTGCTCCAGCGTGAAGCCGACGTGGTGGGCGACGTCATAGGTCGTGAAGCCCGCGTCGGCTTCCCGGATTAGCCGCTCGATGTTGAGCTTACGGTAGATGGCGCGGGTGAGTTCCACGATCTGGTGGTTGACTCCGGGATCTTCTTCCAGGTCCGGCTCGATGAATTCCACCTCCCCGCCCGGGAAGGGTTTGCCCGGCGCTTCCCGCTGGAAATCGAGGATGCGGAAAATGCGGCTGCCGACCACGCGGATATCGCTTTCCCCATCCGGGTAGCGGTTCACCACTTCCGCCAGCCTGACCTCGCCCCCGAGGGGCCGCAGGGCGCCTTCGATGACCGTGGGGATCCCGAAATTCGTGCCCTCTGCTTCGGCCTCGCGCAGCAGTTGGCGGTAGCGGGGTTCGAAGATGTGCAGGTTCACGGTTTCACCGGGATAGACGACCAACTGTAGGGGAAAGAGTGGCAAAGTGTACATATCTTGGGTGAACACCCTTAGTCGGGTAGTTGCTTACTTTGCTGATAATTAACCCTTCACCTACCCCCTGCCTCACCCTCCACGCTATTTGTTAAGGTATTTCCTCGGGAAGTTGCTGTACCTGCCGCTGGGAATACTCCTGCTGACGCTGCTCAGCTTTGCCCTCGGTCGGCTCACCCTGGGAGATTCCGTCCAACAGCGTATGGAGGCGGAAGGGGTACGCGTGAGCCGGAACGACCTGCAGTCCTACGAGCGTAATTACCGCTATGTGGCGCGCCGCATGCAGCAGGACCTGCCGCCCTTCTACTTCACCTTTACCAATGCCGCTTTCCCCGATACCTTTCAGCGGGTAGTGTTTTCCGAGCGCCGCAGGGCGCTCCGGGAGTTGGCGCGCACCTATGGGAACTGGCCGCGGGTGCAGGCCTATTACCGGGCCGTGCTGGCGGCCCGCGATTCGGAGGTGCCCAGGCTCCGGCTCAGCGCGCGCCGGCTGCTGTCCAACGGCGATCCGGACTTCGTGCGCCGGCAGGTGTCGGAACTGGGGGGAGTGTCCGCGGCCGGTGAACTGACCGAACGGCACCGAGAGATGGTCGCCGGGCAGCGGCGGTCGGACCTGCTGTGGCCCCGGATGTACTGGCACGGGGTGGAAAATCAGTACCACCGCTACCTTACCGGGCTGCTTCACGGTGACTTCGGCATATCGTACGCCACCCGCCGGCCGGTCGCCCAAGAGATCGCCATCGCGCTGCCCCGCACCGCGCTGCTGAACGGACTCGCGCTGCTGGTGGTCTATCTCCTGGCCGTACCCCTCGGGCTGTATATGGCCCGGTACGCCGGCAGCCGGTTTGACCGGATGAGCACCTTTCTGACCTTCCTGGCCTTCGGTGTCCCCTCCTTCTGGGTGGCTACGTTGCTGGCCAATTCCTTGACCAGCGAGATTCACGGGATGGACTGGTTCCCGACCATGGGATTCGGCGATCCCCGGCCCGGCGCGGGTTGGGGGGAGGCGCTGGTGGTCCATGCCAAACACCTGTTCCTGCCGGTGCTGTGCCTGGCCTACCCCAGCTTCGCCTACGTTTCCCGGCACCAGCGCGCCGCCGCCCTGGCCGAACTGGAGAAGCCCTACGTGAAAACCGCCCGCATGAAGGGCTTGTCGGGGTCGCAGGTGCTGTGGAAACACGTGTTCCGCAACGCCGCCTTTCCGCTCGTTACCATGCTCGGCAGCCTGCTGCCCGCCCTGCTGGCCGGGAGCGTGCTCATCGAGAGAATATTCAACCTGCCGGGGATGGGGCAGTTGCTGTACGAGTCGGCCACCGCCCGCGACTGGCCGGCTATCACCGCGCTGGTGCTGGTGAACGGCGTTCTGACGATCTTTGGCCTGGTGCTGGCGGATATCGGTTACGCAGTGCTGGATCCGCGGGTCCGGCTGGGAAAACGACCGCCGTCATGAGGGGATACAACTGGGCCTATGCTTTCCTGGCCGTGCTGGTGGTGGTGGCGGTACTGGCCGATGTGCTGTCCAACGACCGCCCCCTGGTCGTAAGCCACGACGGCAAGGTGGAATTCCCGCTCTTTAGCCCGC
>JBGTHX010000249.1:0-12099 GCA_041746055.1 Lewinella sp.
ACCTGGTTTGCTTACTCATCACCTTCCCGTAACGATTTTACCCTCCCGGTTGCCGACCGTGATCTTGCGGCTGTCTTCCAGCCAGGTGGCAATCTGGGGGCAGGCCGCATAGCGCGGATCCACCTCGATAAAGGTCGTCCCCACCCTGCGCTGAATCCAGTCGCTGAGGTATTGCTGTTGCTTGGCATTCCGGGTGGCGTCCTGGATTTTGGCGTAATCCTGGCTGAGCGTGGCCCGGTGGGGCGAGGTGCGCGACTGCAGTTGTACCACCCGCAGGAGGGGATCCCCGGTGGGGCCGCGGAACTCCATCACGTCGCTGAGGGAGTCGATGGCCAGCTCGTCGATGGCGAAGTACACGTCGGGATCCAGGTCGCCGATCTCGAAGAAGGTGTTGCCACTGTTCGGATTCGACATCCGCCCGTCGTTATTGTAGCTCTGCACCTTGTCGAAGCCGTACCGCTTCACGGCGTAGCTGAAGTCGAAGGAGTCCACGCGGATCAGGTGGGCAATGCTGTCGAGGAGGTGCCGCGATTTGTCCATATCCGCTTCGGTGATCTCCGGTTGCAGCAGGATGTGGCTGACGCGGATGCTGTTGCCCCGGCGGCCGACCAGCTGGATGAGGTGGTAGCCGAATTCGCTTTCCACCACGTCGCTGATCTCACCTGGATCGAGGTTGTAGGCCGCGGCCTCGAATTCGGCCACGAATTTTCCGCGTTTGGTCCACCCCAGGTCTCCGCCACCGCGGGCGCTGCCGTCGGCGCTGTTCTGCCGGGCGGCATCCTCGAAGGTGAGGGTGCCGTCCGTGATCTGTTGCCGCAAGCCCCGGAGCCGTTCGACGACGGCCTCCTTGGTGGAGTCGTTGGCGGTGGGCTGGATCACCAGCTCACCTACTTCCACCTCGGAGTTGAAGTAGGGCAGGCTGTCGTGGGGGATTTGGGCGAAGAAGTTCTTCACTTCCGCCGGCGTGACCTTTACTTCCTGGACTATGGTGCCCCGCATGCGATCCACGGCCAGCTGCTCGCGGAGGTCTTCCCGGAATTGTTCCTTGGTCGCGGTGATACTCTGTCCGTAGTAATCCTCGAACTGGGTGATGTCCCCGCCCATGTAGCTGAGGATTCGGTCGATGCGGGCGTTGAGCTGCTGCTCCACCTCGCTGTCGCTGACCTCGATACTGTCGAGTTTGGACTGGTTGTAGAGGAGTTTGCTCACCAGCGTCTGGTCGAGCATGGCGCAGCGTGCCTCGGGGGGCATGGGGGTGTTGCTCTGTGACTGGGCAAGCGCGTATTGTTCCTCCAGGTCCGAGAGCAGGATATATTCGCCGCCTACGCGGGCGATCACCTCGTCGATCACGGCACCCTGCTGGGCGGCAAGGCTGGCGGTGAAGAGGCACAGCAGAAGGGCGAGGATGTTGTTCATGTTTCCGTTTTAACGGTTGGTAAAGAATTCAATGTTTTCGCGCCGCAGCTCCCGCTCGAAGATCTCCTCGCGGGTACGCTCCAGCACTTCTCGTTTTCGCCCGTGCAGGATGGCTCGGCGGGCCTGGTTCTCGACGTAGCTCAGGGGAGCGATTTCCATCCGGGGCTTCAGTTCGAAAAGGCGAAAGTAATACCGGTGGGTCCCGTCGAGCTGGGTGAACTCCCGTTTAGAGTCCACATTGTCGGCCGTCAGGGTGCCCTCGGGAAGCTGATCGGCGATTTCGTCGAGGCTGTACCAGGCCGAATCGTTGAGCAGCGCCAGCTCTGCGTACTTGCGGGCGTAGACCCGTAAAGCGGAGGTATCCTGGGGCTTTCCGTTGTTCCAGAGTGCCTGCAACGCCTCCTCCGCCGGGGTGGGGTAGGGCACACGCACGAAAAGACAACGTATGATGGGCTTTTCTAGTTGGTACTGATCCTTCGTAGCGTCGTAGAACGACTGGAGTTCCGACTGGCTGATGGTGCTGTCCAGTTTCGTGCTCACCAACTGCTCCTCATAGCTGCTGCGCACCAGGCTGGCCCGGTAGTCGCGGACGAGCCGGTCCAGATTGAGGTCACTCGGGGTGTTCTGCTCGCTCTCCCACAGCAGGATCGCGTCCCGCGCCCAGCGGCTGGCGAAGGCCTCGATGACCACGGCGCTGTCGGCCGCAGTGGCAGTTTCCGGGAACATCCCCTCCATTTCGGAGAGGTGTAGCTCGCGCTGGTGTACCCGCGCCAGTACGGGGTCGTCCGACTCCTCGGGGGTCGGGGCCTGGCAGCCCGCCAGTCCGATCAGTAAACAAAGGATACAACCGGCTGCCTTCAAGATTCGATGAGTTTGGCCAGTACCTTCTTATTCCGCTTGACGGGGAACTTCTTGCGCAGTTGTTCCACCCATTCCCGCTCGAGCATATCCTGGTAGTCGGCAATCACGTAGCCCCGGGCCTCGCTTAGTTCCTTGCGGCGGGCGGCTTCGGTATCCACGACCAGCTGAAAGGTGGTGCCGGCGGGGGTGGAGGTGGGCGCGGTTTGGCTGCCCGTCTCCATGGACAGGCCTTCCGGCAGGCGATCGGCCTCGTAGAGGTCCTCGCTCACCGTGACCGGCTGGTCCTTGTAGTGCTCCGCGATCTCGGCGGCATCATGGGCCGCGGCGTAGGCCATCACCCCGGCGGGCTCCGGTCCACCGGCTCCCACGGTAAGCGCGAGTACCCGGGCCCGGGGGCCGAAGTGGTAGTCATCGCGGTGGGCATCGAAGTAAGCCTGCAGCCCGGTGGAATCCTCCCCGGCCTTGTCCCACACTTCCAGTTTGGTGGCCTCGAAGAGCAGGATACCCTCGCGGTACTCCCGCATCAGGGCCCGGAAGTCGGGGAATTTCTCCTCGAGCTGTCCCTCCGCGTACGCCTTCACGCGCTCGCTGCGCCAGTTATCGAACAGCAGCCGTGCGGCGGAGTCGGTATCGTACCCCCGCTCCAGGCTCGCGCGTAGCCGGGCGCTGGCGGCGAGGTAGTCCGCGAAATCACTCTCCTTTAATTCCTGGCCGCCGATGCTTAGCAGTACCGCGTCGCTCCCCGCCGGAGCCAGGTTGGCCGTGGGCAGGAAGAAGGTGGAATCTAATCCGGAGATATAGGCGGTAAGTTGATCTTCCATGGTCTGGGTGCCGTACTCCCGGGCCAGACGCTCCATCAGCGCCCGCTGGGCGTCGGCGTAGCGACTATCCTGGCGGACAGCGGCCTCCAAAAGAGGGCGTTCCTCTTCCAGGGGTTGTACGCCGCGCCGGGAGATCCGGCGGAGAATATGGAAGCCGACCGGACTTTCGACCACGTCGCTCACGGCACCGTCCCGTTCCAGGGCGAAGGCGGCGCGCTCAAAATCCTTATTGTAGCGGTTGATGCCGAAAAAGCCGATGTAGCCCCCCTGGTTTTTCGTGCGCTCGTCTTCGCTGTACGCGGAGACCACCTCCTCGAAGGGGGTGCCGGCGTCCAGGGCGGCCTTGGCCTCCATGGCGCGTTGCCGGGCCTGTGCCGGATCCACCCCCTCGTCCTTGCGGATGAGGATGTGGGCCGCCTCCACCTCGCCGTAGGCGGGGCGGGTGCCCTGCCGCAGGGCCAGGTGGTATCCGGCGGGGGTACGTACCGGACCGATCACTTGCCCGTCGCGGGCAGCGTAGAGGGCCTCCTCCAGCCGGTACATCCCGCGGGGGAGCGGGGCGCTCACATAGCCGATGCGGCCGCCCTGTTCTTTGCTGTAGGCGTCGTCGCTGAGTTCCCGGGCCCGCTCGGCGAAATTGGCGGCGGTGAGTCCGCGCATCGCTTCCGTGGCGCGCTGGTAGGCGGCCAGGGTATCGGCGGGGCCGTTGGAAGGAATGGCGATGAGCAGGTGGCTAAAATCCACGTCCTCTTGCTGCCGGTCGTAGAGTTCGGCAACCAGTTTGTCGGTCACCTCCCGGTCGATGAGGTAGTTGTCGGCAAGCTGCCGGCGGTAGCCCTCGAGCTCCTGCTGCAGGGCCGCCACGGTGTCGAGTCCCATCTCGCGCGCCCGCGCCACTTTGAGTTTGAAGCGTTCGTAGAGGTCCAGGTATTCCATGACGCTCGCCTTGCTGAAGTCTGCTTCCTCGCCGTTGGTCTTGGAGTAGATGTAGCGGAATTCACCCACCGTCACCGGCTCGTCGTCTACCGTGAACAGGATCTCGTCGTCTTGTTGGGCCGCCAGGGGCAGCGAAAGGAACAGCGCGCACGCGAGTCCCGTAATAACCTTGATCATGCTTGACATTTGTGTCCGTACCTAGTATTCCCGGCCCCGGTCGGGACCGCAAAAGTAACCCCTTTTGGGCCAAGCTTATTGTACCCCCCGCCGCGGCTGCCCAACCCGGCGGTGCCGTACATTCGTCCCATGCCCGCCTTGCCCCCACCCCCGTGGTCCGAGCTGGCCACCCGCCTGAAGGGTGAGCTGGAAACCGACGACCTGCACCGCATTCTTTACGCCACCGACGCCAGCGTCTACCGGGAGCTGCCGCGGGCGGTCGCTTTCCCCCGCCACGAGGCCGATATCGTGGCCTGCGTCGACTTCTGCCGTACCCACCGGGTCCCCCTCACCCCGCGGGCCGGGGGTACCAGTCTGGCCGGACAGGCGGTAGGCACCGGGCTCGTACTCGACGTCAGCCGCCACCTGCGCCGCGTCACCGAGATCAATACCGCGGAGGGCTACGCCATCGTAGAGCCGGGCGTGATCCGCGACCAGCTCAATGCCGTCCTGGCCCCCTACGGCCACTGGTTCGGCCCCAATACCAGCACCGCCAACCGCTGCACCCTCGGCGGTATGTTCGGCAACAACAGCTGCGGCAGCACGAGTATCACGGTGGGCAGCACCCGCGACCACGTCCGCGAGGCCCGCGTCGTGCTTTCGGACGGCAGCGTGCACGATCTGGGGGCGGGTCCGCGGGTGCCGGGGAACGCCGTGCTGAGCGGGGTCTACCGCTTTCTCGACCGCACCCTCGGAAACGCCACGGCACAGGACAGGATCCGGGACGCTTTTCCGAAGGAAGGCGTGACCCGTCGCAACAACGGCTACGCCCTCGACGAGCTTATCCGGCAGGCCCCCTTCACCCCGGACGGTCCGCCCCTGAACCTCTGTACCCTGCTGGCGGGCTCCGAGGGCACCCTGGCCGTCACCACCCGACTGAAGGTCAATATCCTGCCCGTGCCCCCCGCGGGCTCGGCGGTAGTCGCCCTGCACTTCCGGAGTATCGATGCCTCCCTGCGGGCGACCCAGGAAGCCATGAAAACCGCCCCCTTCATGTGCGAGCTCATGGACGACACTATCCTCCAGCTCGCCCTCCAGAATCACGACCAGCGCAAGAACGCCGCCTTCGTGGAGGGTAATCCCCGCGCCCTGTTGCTGGTGGAATACCGCGCAGCAACCGACGAGGCCGCCCTGAAACTGGCCCGTGCCCTGGGGGACAGGCTCACCGCCTCCGGCACCCTGGCCGAACCGGCTTACGCGGCACCCGCGCTCGCCGCCCAGAAGAATACGGCTAAGGTGTGGGCCCTCCGCTCCGCCGGCCTGGGTATCCTGGGGAACATGATCGGCGACGCGAAGGCCGTGGCCTGCATCGAAGACACCGCCGTGGCCCTGCCCGACCTCGCCGACTACATCACCGAGTTCAGCGGGCTCATGGATGCGTACCACCAGCGACCGGTCTACTACGCCCACGCCGGCGCCGGCGAATTGCACCTCCGGCCGATCCTGGACCTGAAGAAGTCCGCCGACCAGAAGCGCTTCCGCGAGATCACCCGCGACGTGGCCGCGCTGGTCAAAAAATACCGCGGCAGCCTCAGTGGCGAGCACGGCGACGGCCGCGTGCGCGGAGAGTTTCTGTCCGGCATGCTGGGCCGTGAGGTCTACGATCTGCTCGTGGAACTGAAGCGCGCCTGGGATCCGGACTACCTCTTCAATCCAGGCAAAATTGTGGAAGCCCCCCCGATGAACGAGAGCCTGCGCTACGAAGCCGACCAGGCCACGCCGCAGTACTCGACCGCCCTGGACTTCAGTACCGAGGGCGGACTGCTCCGTGCCGCCGAAAAGTGCAACGGTTCCGGTGATTGCCGCAAACTGTCGGGCGGAGCGATGTGCCCCAGCTTCCGCGCTACCCTCGACGAAAAGGACAGCACCCGCGGCCGCGCCAACGTCCTGCGGGAGGTGCTCACGCGCAATCAGCACGAGGATCCCTTCAGCCACCCGGCGCTGGCCGAGGCGATGGAACTGTGCATCGGCTGCAAGGCCTGCCACAGCGAGTGCCCGAGTACCGTGAATATGGCACACCTACGAGCCGAGTACTTGCACCAGAAGCGGCAGGCGGAGAAGCCCGACCTGAGAACCCGCCTGGTGGCCGCCAACGAAAAGCTGTACCAGCTGGGGGGCAAGGCCCCCGCACTGGCCAATACGCTCCTGGACCTTGCCGGGCCGCTGGTCAGACGGGTAGCGGGGATCGCCGAGGGGCGGTCGCTGCCCCGCTTTCCGGAGCAGTCGCTGCGGCAGTTCTTCCGCCGGGAGCGGCCGAAAACGAACGGCTCGCGCGGCAGACTCATTTTCTTCGGGGACGAATTTATCAACTACCAGGACGTGGCAGTGGGGCAGGCTGCCCTGCGGCTCTGGTGGAAACTCGGCTATGACGTGGAGTGGCCGGACCACTCCGGCAGTGGCCGCGCCCAGCTCAGCAAGGGCCTGCTCGATGAGGCCCGGGAGCTAGCCTCCGCCAACGTAGCCACCTTCCGCGACCGGGTAGGGGAGGAGGCCCCGCTGGTGGGCCTGGAGCCCTCGGCCATCCTGGGCTTCCGCGACGAGTATCCTAAGTTGCTGCGCGACGAGGCGCAGCAGGCCGCTATCGTGCTCGGCACCCACAGCTTCACCTTCGACGAGTGGCTGTACCGCGAGGTGGCCCTGGGCCGCCTCGGCGCCGACGACTTCGGGGACCACCGGCTGGACCTGGTGCTACACGTCCACTGCCACGAAAAGGCGCTGGGAGACGCCTCCAAGTGCGCCGCGGTGCTGTCTCTCCCGAAAAACTTCACCGTGACCCTGCTCGACAGCGGTTGCTGCGGCATGGCCGGCAGCTTTGGCTACGAGGCAGAGCACTACGAATTGAGCCGGCGAATCGCCGAGCAGTCGCTGCTCAGTAAGCTCCGGGGCCGTTCGCCTGACACGCTCCTGGTAGCTTCCGGCACCAGCTGCCGGCACACCGTTAAGGATGAACTGGGGGAACGGGCGCTACACTCCTGCGAGGCCCTATGGGGAAGCTGGGGGTAGCTACTTGGTGGTCGCGGATTCGCGCAGTTCCAGCGCCGCCTCCTTCATCGTAGTCACCCACAGGTCGCCCTGGTTGCGGTAGAGGTATTCCAGGAATTCGCGGTGGTCCTTGTTGGTGACGTTGAGGGCGTTGCCGCCTTCGACGCCGTGGAAGAGGATGGTGATCAGGGCGTGTTCCCGCCGGGCGTTCTCCACCCATGCGATAAGCTCCGCGGAGGTTTGTCCGTTCACCACGTAGCACCTGAGGTTATAGAGGTCGGCCGTCTCGGGCTGCTCGAGGGCGCCCGTGGTGCCGCGGGCGGCGATGAACCGGTCGTGCAGCTCGTCCTTGAAACTGCCATCGGCGGTGGCGGTATCGCCGCACGTATAGGCAAAGGTGCGCTCGGTTTCCCCGTCGATGGCCTCCAGGAAGGCATTGGTCAGGTCGATCTCGCGGAGGATCTGCTCCGTAGTGTACTGGCTGAGATCGTTGACCTCGCTAACCCAGTCCCGGCCGGGGCCGCGGGCATCGCAGGGGTGGTACAGCGTGTGATTCCCCAACTCGTGGCCGTTGGCGGCGGCGCGCCGCCATTCCGGGATGTGCTCCCGGCTGCCCGGGGAGCCGGCGGTCAGGTAGAAGGAGGCTTTGAGATTAAGGCTATCCAGCACCGGCAGGGCATTGTCTAGGTGTTGCACGATGGCATCGTCGTAGGTGAGTACGACGGCGGCCTGCTTCCCATGCCACAGCTCCTGGTCTATTTCGGGAGGGTTATCGGTCTGGAAGGGCGAGGCGGGAATACCGGTGTCGTTGGTCAGGTTGGCCCCGAAGGGGTTATCGGCCCAGGCGTAGCGGACAAATTCCGGCTCGGCTACTTCGTCGCTCCACACTACGACCGCGTTGCCTTCGATTCTTGCCTCCGCCCACACGTAGCGTTTGTCGTAGCCGGCGATGGCAAAGTAAGCCGGTGGCAGGCTGTCGGTGGTGGTGAGTCCCGTACCAACCTGGTCAAAGGAGACGCGGATGGAGTTGCCCGTAACCCTTGCGGACCGGTAGATGGGGCCGGAATACGTAAGGCTGTCCTCGCCGTACACCAGATGCCGGGCGTTGAGGGCCAACCGAAGCGCCACGTCGAGCTTATTCAGCGGGTGGATGTCGTTCCACTCTCCGATGTCGGTGGTCACCGCCACGCCGGTGTTAGGGAGCGACAAGGACTGCAGCTGGGCGTCACGGAGTACCGCCCACTGGCTTTCGACGGGGCCATAGGTCGCATCCTGGAAATTAGCCAGTTGAACGGTCAGGAAGGGAAGGTCACCCGGTCCGAACTGCTCGCGCCAGTCGGTGATGAGGGCGGGCAGGTAGTCGTAATAATCCTTGGCGCGGGTCACGTTCGATTCTCCCTGATACCAGGTGAATCCCTTCACGCCGAAGGAGGTGATCGGCGCTACCATGGCGTTGTAGAGCGCCGTAGGCTGGTTCTGCGCGGAAAAGGGAAAACCGCCGCCACCCCAGCCACGGGGCTGAAAGACCTCCCCCACCTTGTACTCCCAAGTCCCCTTGAGATCGAGGCTGTCCCGGCCGTCGGTAAGGAGATAGGGCTTATCCGGTACGAAACCGCCCTTGCCGCCGTAGTTCATGACCTTGACGACCAGCAGATTCTTGCCGGCCTTCAGCAACCCCTCGGGTACCGTGTAGCGGCGCGGCGGATACTGGTAGGAATTGTTGCCGATTTCCCGGCCGTTCACGTACATCACGTCGGCGTCCACGATGCGGCCCATGAACAGTTTCAGTTCCTTGCCGGCCCAGGCGGCGGGGATGTCCACTTCCCGGCGGTACCAGACCGATCCGTTCAGGTCGCTGATCCCCTGGTCCTCCCAGTAGCCGGGAATATTAATGGTTTGCCAGCCCCGCGGAGCATAATCGGGCGAATACCATTCCTGCTTCAGCCCCTCATCCGTGACCGGGGGCGGGCCGGAAGGGCGCTGTTGTCCCCGACCTTGAGTGACCGAGCGGATAAAGGCGGTATCCCGGTTACGATTAATGGTCTGCTCCAGTTCCGGAAAATCTTGCAGGCCCTCCGCGCTCGTCCAAGCCTCGATCGGGGTGCCTCCCACCGCAGCATTGATAATACCGATGGGAACGCCGTACCGCTGGTGCAGGTCCCGGGCGAAGAAGTACCCGATCGCGCTCATCGGCAGGATATTTTCGGGGGTGACGACCTTCCATTCCCCCTCCGGAAAGTCTTCCCGGGGCCCGGACAGATCCGTCATCGTAGGAACGAAGAATTCGCGGATCGCGGGATAGTCGGCGGCCGCAATATCCTCCGGGTAGACCTCCTTGACCCGTTCCATGGGAATGGTCATGTTGGATTGGCCCGAGCACACCCATACATCCCCGAACATGAGGTTGCCAACCGTCACTTCATTGCTTCCCGACAACTGCATGGTAAAGGGTCCGCCGGCCGGCTGGGCGGGCAGGGTGGCGGACCACCTGCCAGCACCATCGGCCCGCGCCCTCAAGCGCTCGCCGGCCACTTCGATACGGATGCGTTCGCCCGGGGAGGCCCAGCCCCAGAGATTGATCTCCTGCTCGCGCTGCAGCACCACGCCGTCGCTGATGAGGCGCGGCAGGCGAATCTGGGCACCGGCGGGGACAGCCAGCCACAGCAAAAATAGCTGCAGGAGCGAAGTACGGAGGGGGAAGGAGAAGTAGTTCACAATCGATGTCGGTTTTGTACTCCCGGGTAGCTTAGGGCAGGGTGACGACCACCTTCCCTTCCGTACCGCCTTCCTCGACGTAGCGCAGGGCATCGGGTAATTCACTGAAGGGGAAGGTCTTTGACACGTGAGCCTTCAGGCGGCCGTCGGCGAGGCGCTCCGCGAGGCTGATCATCTCTTTACCGTCGGATTTAACGAGGTGGTGGGTGACCAGTACGTTCTTCTCGTCGGCAAGCGCCTTCAGGGTGTCGCTGATGCCGGCCGCGATGGTGAAGAGATGGCCCCCGGGTTTTACTACCTGGAGTGAGCGCGTCAGGTGGTCCGGATCCAGCGAATCCAGGACGACATCCACCGGCTCGATCACCTCCTCGAACTTGTGCTCGTTGTAGTCGACGTGCTCATCGGCCCCCAGGCCCAGCACGAAATCGCGCTTGGAAGCGGAGGAGGTGGCGATCACGTACGCTCCACGCTCCTTGGCCAGCTGCACGGCATAGTGGCCGACGCCGCCTCCGGCGGCGTGGATTAGTACCCGCTGTCCGGCCTTCAATTTGCCGAGGTGGATGAGGTTCTGCCAGGCGGTAAGGGCGGCCAGCGTGGTTGCCGCAGCGTCCTCGTAGCTGATAGTATTGGGAATGTGCGCCAGTTGGTTCGCGGGGGCGGCTACGTACTCGGCGTATGCGCTGCCCTGTCCGGGGAAGTGCACCATCCCGAAGACCCGATCACCTACTTTAAAGGGTAGCCCGTCGGATCCGACTTCGGTGATCTCGCCGGCGATATCCCACCCCAGGATCAACGGGACGTTCCGCCTGATGGACTCGAAAATGGCCTTCCCGTGTGAGGTTTTTACATCCACCGGATTGATGCTGATGGCGCGGATCTTAATGATCACGTCGTCGGAACCGATCGGGAAAACGGCGATATCGCGGAGCTGCAGGCCGTCGGGGCCGGTGGGGGTGTCGAGGACGTAGGCTTTCATCGTATGTGCGGATTTGTGTTTCCTGAACACCCTCAGGGGGTCGGTGTTCCGCCGCCCTTCCACGAATAAAAAGCGGGCCGATCCAACTGGATCGGCCCGCCGGCTAACGCTTCCGTTCTGGGTGCTTACTTCACCAACGAAAGTCGGTGGGTAAGTTGCGTATCACCACAGGTGACCGACAACAGGTACAATCCGGAGGCAAATCGCTGATCGGAGAGGTCCAGCTCAATGAATTCCTGTCCGGCGGGAATTTCCCGGGTCAGCAGAAGTCGTCCAGTCTGATCCATGACCCTGACGGTGGCTTCCGTCTCCAGGGGGGGAATTACCAGGTTGGCCCGGTCGCGCGTCGGGTTCGGGTAAACCTGCAGGTCGGTAAGGGCCTGCGTGCTGCCGGTAGCGGACGGCGTCAGCAGGTTCACGGATGCATCGGCTCCCGCATTGATGGTGATGAATCCGTCGAGGAGCTCCACGCCCAGGTTCAACTGCGCGGAGATCCCCGCCAGGTTATCGTACACCAGTACTCCGTCCTCTGACCAGAGCTGCACCCGGATCCGGTCGATGCCGAGGAAGAGAAGGTCGCGGTCGTACATGGTGACCCGGAAGCGGTGATTCGCCTGGCGGTTGAGAGTGCCGACGCCTTCTAGGACGGCGGTGCTGCCGTTAACCGTCAGCAGGTCCAGTCGGGTACTGTTGTAGTGAACCCCGCAGAAGTAAAGGCGGAATTTGAAGAAACCTTCCAGCAGGCCCGTGACGTCGTTGTACTCCGCCGACAGGTTGTAGTTGGCGGTTCCGGTCTGGAGTTTAGCGAACAGATAAGCATCCAGGGGCGAGAAGAAGGATCCCTTCCCCAGCACGCTTACGTCCAGCTGCACGTCCAGCGCAAGAATGGTGACGGTGTGCTGCCCGGTGATCTCGATGAAGTCACCGCAGGTATCGGCCACCTTGAAGCTCAGGTTGAAAATACCGGCGCGGCCGTACTTATGCTTGCCCAGGGCCAGGTTTAGCGACTGATCCACCGAGAGGGTTTCCAGGATACCGTCGCCCCAATCTACCCATACGGTGTGGCCGTCCTGGTCGTTATCGTCCGAGAAGCTCAGGTTCAGCCCCAGGTTCGCCCCGATGTTGAGCGTGGTCGCGGAAAGGGTGACGTCCAGCAGGACGGGTGCGTAGTTGTTG
>JBGTHX010000250.1:0-2373 GCA_041746055.1 Lewinella sp.
GGGTGCCGGGTTCGGTGGCCGGAGCCGGGCCTTCCGCGGCCGCGATATCGAAGCCGAGCTCCGGGTGCGCATGGCCGACATCCTGGAAGACAACAAGCAGGTCCTCACCGTGAACGGTAAGCAACTTCGCGTAACCATCCCGGCGGGCGTGGAGGACGGGCAGACGCTGCGCCTGCGCGGACAGGGCAGCCCCGGGTCCGGCGGCGGTCCGGCCGGCGACCTCTACATCACCTTCCGCGTAGACACCCCCGCCGGGTACCGTCGTGAGGGTGCCGACCTCTACAAACAAGTAGAAGTGGACCTCTATACCATGCTGCTCGGTGGCAAGCTCACCGTCGATACCCCTACCGGGGCCGTCAATTTGCCCGTGGCCGAGCACACCGCTAACGGGAAGACCGTTCGGCTCAAGGGCAAGGGCCTGCCGAAATACAAGAGCGGCGGTAGCGGAGACCTCTACCTCGACCTCTCCGTCAAACTGCCCGGAAGCCTCAGCCCCGAAGAAAAGGAAGCCTTCACCCGCCTGGCCGGTCGCTAGGCTACCCAGAAACACCCCGATCATGAACACCGGAGTCACCTACATCACGATCCAGCAATTCTGCACCTTTCACCAGTGCGAGACGGTGGTCATCGAGGAATTCCTCGACCACGGCATTGTCGAGGCGCAGCGGCAGAAGGAGGTCATCCTCATCCCCGAGAACCAGGTGCCCCGCATCGAGCGGGCCCTGCGGCTGCGCAACGACCTGGGCGTCAATGCCCCCGGCATCGACATCATCCTCCGCCTGCTCGAGCACATCGAGGGGCGCCGCTGGCGGGAGGTGGAGGATTTCGATGATTTTGAGTGACGGGCGGTCCGACCGTTATCGGTCGGACGGGGGTAGGCGGTCCGACGGATTTTTTGCTGACGGCCTGCCGCATTTCATGATTTATGCCTAGAAAAAGCCCACCCGCCAGGGCTTCCACCGTGTGCGGATCAGCGTCAGGTGGGGGCCATTCAACTCCGGGCGGAGGAAGAGCAACCCAAAATGGTAGACGTCCAGGGAGGAGGTGACCCGCGGCAACGCCTTCAGTTCAGCCCAGGCGGCTTCCATATCCGGCGACCAGTGAATGTCAGCTACGACGATTACGCTCTCATCGGTCGCCGTTTCGAGCAATTTCCTGACATAGTCCAGCGTAGGGCCGCGGCGGTGGTCACCGTCCAGGAAGGCCAGTAGCCGGGCAGGCTCGCGCGGGAGATCCTCGGCCAGCCATTGCTGAAAGGTCGATGTGTAGGCGTGCAGGGACGGGGAAGTCTCCCCGCGCTGGAAGGTCGTTAGCGCTAGTTCCGCCACGGCCGGATTGCCCTCTACGGTATGTAGCGGTGTGCGGGTATTGGCGAAGTGAAGATAGAGGGTGGAGATTCCGGCATTGGTACCGAACTCGATGATGCGGGCGGGACGTAGCCAGAGCACCAGCCGGAAGAGAAAGCGGCCGCAAGCGTCGTCTATGGCGTTGGTGGCGACCAGACTCGCGGCGGTGCGCCGCGTAGCCGTAGTGGTCCGGCTCGCCGCTCCGAGATCGGTCAGGGGGATGAATTGGAGTTGTTCCCGCCAGAACTTCCGGACGCCGGCGATCACTCCGAAGGCGTGATAGCTTCGATCGTCGTAGGGTACCGAGCGCACGAAGTCGCTGAGGAAGGGTGAGTGCACGTCGTAGCGGGTCCGCGCCCGCCCGTACCAGCGCAACGCGGAGATCAGGCGAAACCACCAGTACCGCAAGTCGAAGCTCATCCCCGGCAATGATAGGGAACTCCCGGGCGCCCGCCACCGTTAGCCCCATAAAGTATCGATCATGTCAAGAGGCTTCGTCAAGGAATCAGACCAGGAAGAATTACCCATCATTCCGCCCCGCTCCCCACTGCCCCCGGGAGAAACGAACTACGTCACTCCGGCCGGACTGCGCGCGCTGGAGGAGGAGCGGGACGGTCTCGAGGCCGAGAAGAATGACCTGCCCGGCGACAACGAGGACGAGCGCCGCCGCAGCGGTACCGTTATTGACGGAAAGCTCAATCTGCTCAGCCAGCGCATCGTCTCCGCCCGGGTCCTGCGGCCGGAGGACCAACCCCAGGACGAGGTACGCTTCGGGGCCCACGTCAAGTTGCGGCAGCAGCCCGGCAACCGCACCCAGGAATTTCAGATTGTGGGCGTCGATGAGGCGAACGTGAAGCAGAAGAAGATCAGTTTTACCGCTCCCATCGCCCGGGCTATCACCGGACTTCGGGTCGGGGAGCGCGCTGATTTCCGGCTGGGTAGTGAGACGCGTAAGCTGGAGGTACTGGAGATCCGGTATTGATGGGCGGAGGCCATCTTATCTTTAGGTCTCCCCAACCGATGAAAA
>JBGTHX010000251.1:0-4719 GCA_041746055.1 Lewinella sp.
CGGCCAGGCCTCCGAATATGCCCGCCGCTTGCAGTCGGGCTACCCCGATACCAAGTTCGCCCGTCTGGCCAACGATCCCACCTACGTGAACCAGATCGCCAGCGAGCAATCGGCCCAGAACCGCGCCTACGAATCCGCCTACGCGGCCTTTGAGCGCGACGATTACGTCAACGCCCGCCGCATCATCTCTACCTCCCTCGGCCAGCTCCCCGAGGACCATCCGCTGCGCGCGCGCTACGATCTCCTCAATGCCATGGTGGCCGGTAAGCTCGAGGGCCGCGCGGCCTACGTCAGTGGCCTGCAGTCGGTCATCACGCGCTACGACAATTCCCCCGAGCAGATCCGCGCCCGGGAGATCCTGCGCTTGCTGGGCGAGACGGGTACGCGGGTGCCGGGGCAAGCCGAGAACGCCGGGGACGGCGCGACCGCCTTCAAACCTACCCCTGACGAGATCCACTACGTCCTCATCGTTTTCGAAAACACGGAGGCGCGCCTTAATGACCTCAAGGTTGAACTCGAGGCCTTCAACCAGAAGTACAACAAGCTGGACCGCCTGCGCTCCACGCCCATCTACATCGGGCGCGACAACGAAACCCCTATGCTGGTGATGCGGCGCTTCCGGAATGCCCAGGAGGCCATGGACTACTACACCAGTACCCAGCAGAACAGCGGCGACTTTCTGGCCAAAAGCGGGGAGGGTTTCCAGGTGCTGCCGGTATCCCAGTCCAACTACCGGGAACTGCTGAAGGCGCGCTCCATCGCGGGTTACCCCGAGTGGTTCCGGGCCAATTACAACTAGGCTAGCGGGTGATGAGCCAGCTCCGGTGGAGGTTCTTACGCCGGAAGTCGTCCGGCAGGGTCTGCTTGGTGATCTCCCGGGCGGAACCGGTCAGTTCGTTCTCCGCCAGTTTGAACTTCCGGTAATTCGTACTGAAGTATAGGGTCCCTCCCTGCTCCAGCCGCTCCAGGCAGCGGTTGATGAGCTCTACGTGGTCGCGCTGGGTGTCGAGCACATCCTTCATCATTTTGGAATTGGAGAAGGTCGGCGGGTCGAGCACGATCAGGTCGTAGCGGCGGGTTACCGGTCCCCGGAGCCACTGCAGGGCGTCCTCACGCAGGAAGCCGTAGCGTCCCGGGTCGAGGCCGTTTTCCACGAAATTTCGGCGGCCCCACTCCAGGTAGGTATTGCTCAGGTCCAGGTTGTCCACCCGTTCCGCGCCGGCGGTGGCGGCGTAGACCCCGAAGGAGCAGGTGTAGGCAAAGAGATTGAGCAGGCTGCGGCCGGCGGCGGCCTCTCCGATCATGCGGCGGGTTTCCCGGTGGTCGAGGAAAAGGCCGGTATCCAGGTAGTCGGTGAGGTTGATCCGGAATTTACGGTCGTATTCCGTGACGGTGAACTCCCCTTCACGGGCCGCGAGTTTCTCGTACTGCGCGCTGCCGGACTGCCGCTGCCGCACCTTGAAGTGGAGCAGACCCGGCTCGGTGGCCAGGGCCTCGGCGATGTGGGGGGCGAACTGTTCCGTGGGATCGTCTTCCCCGCGGGCGTACACCGCTATATAGAGCCGGTCACCGTAGCGGTCGACGGTCAGCGGAAACTCGTCCAGATCGGCGTCGTAGATACGGTAGGCTTGCAGTCCGCGGCGGCGCGCCCACTTGCCGAAGTGGCGGTCCATTTTGATCAGGCGGTTGCGGAAGGCGGTGTAGTCGAGGGGCATGGCGGAGGATTACCAGTCGATGCCCTTGCGGAGCAGGGCCAGGGTGGCGGCTTCGGGGCTGTCCGGCTCCGGGCGGTGATCGTACGCCCAGCCGGCCAGCGGGGGCAGGCTCATGAGGATGCTTTCCGTGCGGCCCTGGGTGGTGAGGCCGAATTTGGTGCCGCGGTCCCAGACCAGGTTGAACTCCACGTAGCGGCCGCGGCGCAATTCCTGCCAGCGTCGCTGCTCCTCGGTGAATGGCTTGTGTCGATTCAGTTCCAGTAAACGGAGGTAGGTCGGCGCGAAGGTCTCCCCTACGGCGGCGGTAAAGTCAAAAAGGGTCTCTTTTGTCTTGTTTGCCGTGTCGGGTTCCAGTCGGTCGAAGAAGATGCCGCCGACGCCCCGGGTCTCCTCGCGGTGGGGGATGTAGAAGTAGTCGTCCGCCCACTGCTTGAAGCGGGGGTAGTAGTCCGGGTCAAACCGGTCACAGGTCTGCCGCAGCTGGGCGTGAAACCAGCCGGCCTGCTCCGGATCGATGTAGTGGGGCGTAAGGTCGATCCCGCCCCCGAACCAGAAGCGGCCTCCGTCCAGCTCGAAGTAGCGGACGTTCATGTGGATGATGGGCACGTGGGGATTTCGGGGGTGGAGCACGATGCTGACCCCCGTTGCGTAGAAACCGGTTTCTTCCGGATCGACGTGGAGACTGGCGGCGGCCGCCGCCGGCAGTTCACCGTGTACGGCGCTGAAGTTTACTCCGCCCTTCTCGATGTCCCTGCCTTCCAGTACGCGGGCGAATCCACCACCCCCGCCGGGCCGGCTCCACTCGTCTTCCACGAAGGCCGCTCCGTCGGCGGCGGAAAGCTGGCGGCATATATCATCCTGCAGACCGCGGAAGTAATCGGTTATACGTTGCTGGTCGGCCATCAGTGGGGAAGGGCTTGGCGGGCGGCGTCCACCGTTTTCTGGGTGTTGCCCACGAAGATTTGGTCACCGGTGAGCAGAACGGGACGCTTAAGAAAGGTGTATTCCTGCAGGATCAGCTCCCGGTAGTCCGTTTCTGTAAGGGTACGTTCGGCCAGGCCTTCGGCGCGGTACTTGCGGGCCCTGCGATTAAAGAGCGCTTCGTAGCTGCCGGCCAGCTGCGCCATCCGGTCGAGCTCCTCTTCCCGGAGGGGGGTGGTTTTAATATCGATCACCTCGAGTTCGGGAGGGTCACCCAGTGCGGTCAGAATGCGCCGACAGGTAGAGCAGGTACTCAGTTGGTAGAAGCTTGCCATGGCGCAAAGCTAAGCCAGCGCGAGCCACTCGGCCTCGAAGCGGGAAAAGGCCGCGCGGGCGCCCCCCGTGGCCTGCTGTATGGCCGCCGGATCCAGGGGAATAGCAGAGAGACAGGCGAGAAAGGCTCGCCACTGCTTCAGTCCCCATTCCGCCTGGTCGCGGTAGAACGCAAAGGGGGCCTTGTCGGTGAGGGCGGGATTTTCCTGCAGTTTGCGGTAGATCAGGCTGCCGCCCAGGCTGGATCCCTCGAGTACGTACAGGATGCCGATGGCGGTGGCGGGGTCGATGCGTGGTTCGGTTGGTTCAGCCCATTGGACGTGGGTAGCGAAGCGGGAGCGATAGGTGTACTCCCCGCCAGCAAAACCGGACACCATCGGCTCGAGGGCCAGGTGGGCCGTTTGTTGCCACTGGAGCAGTCGCTCGTATTCGGTGGAGGTCAGGGTACCGTTCATGATCTTATCCCCGAACGTCATTCGCTCCAGGTTGGCGTGTATATCGGTCGTTGCCGCGCGAAGGGCGTCCAGGACCGGCGGGGCGGGTGATTTCATGGGTAGGTGGTATTGTACTGCAACCAGAATACCAGGATGGCTTCCACCAGCTCCTTCAGCTTGTTGTATCGCTCCGGCTTGACGAGGTAGGCGTTCGCATGATAGCGGTAGGCGCGACGGAGATCCCGGTCCTCGGACGAGGCACTGAGTATGAGTACGGGGAGGTGGCCGAGTTCATCGGATTTCCGGATGAACTCCAGCACGTCGAGCCCCGACATCCCCGGCATTTTGATGTCGAGCACCACGATAGTGGGCAGATCGGCGCCCTCGTTGATGCAGTGGAGCAGGTAATCACGCGTAAGGCTACCGTTCTCCTGGTGGACGCAGCGGATGGTGGGATCGGTCAGGCGAAGGCAGCGACTGAAAAAGGCCGCATCGGTGACGTTGTCCTCGGCGTAAAGAATGTATGGACCGTCCTTGCCGTCAGTCTGCCCCCTGCGGGTGGGCGAACTGCTGGGTTCAGTTTGTTGCGGACTGGGCATCGGTCAATCTTTCTCCGAAGTAAGGTAAAAATTAAAGGTGACTCCAAGCAAGTCGTTGGTGACCCACACCTTGCCGCCGTGCCGTTGGATTATCCGGTCTACGATGGCCAGACCGACTCCCGTGCCTTCCGTTTCTGCGTTGTTGGACAAGCGGCTGAACATCTCGAAGATCGTCTCCGCGTACTCCTTTGGTATGCCCGGACCGGTGTTGCTCACGAAGTAGGTAACCGGCTGGCCTTCCATGGTCTGCCGAACGCCGATTTCCAATCCTTCCTGCCCGTCCTTGTTGTGTTCCAGATACTTAAAAGCGTTGGAAATAAGGTTGAGGTACAGCTGCCGGATGAGCCGCCGGTCCCCGACCATGGGGGGCATCATCTTGTCGACTGTGATGCCCACACTGGCGGACTGCGGGTATACGGCACGGAGCTCGGCGATGAGCTCTCCGATCATAGGGGCCACCGCTAAGCTTTCCTGCTGTATTCCACCGCTGCCGACCCGGCTCAGTTCCAGGATGTCGGTGATGAAGTTGTTCATCTGCTCGACGCCGGTGTGAATCCGCTGGATGATGTGTTGGGCATCGGGACCGAGTTTGTCCCCGTAATCTTCCGAGAGGATCTCGGTGTACCCGTTGATGGCCCGCAGCGGAGCCCGTAGGTCATGGGAGACCGTATAGCTAAAGGTCTCGAGGTCCTCGAGCGCCTTTTTCAACTGTTCGTT
>JBGTHX010000252.1:0-6459 GCA_041746055.1 Lewinella sp.
CAATGATCCGCCTCAAGAAGCCACTGGATTACTACAACAAAAAGTACGGTACCCACCTGCACGGCCTTAAGTGCCTGCAGCTGCTCATGCGCAAGATGCGGAACCGCGGACAGGACGGTGCCGGCATGGCCACCATCAAACTCGACCACCCGCCCGGTAAGAAATTCATCAGCCGCAAGCGCAGCAACGCCTCCAACTACCTCGACGATCTCTGGGCCGGGGTATACCGCCGCTTCGACGTGCTTACGCCCAAGCAACTCAACGACGGACAGTGGCTCAAGGAGAACCTGCCCTACACCGGCGAAGTGATGATGGGCCACCTGCGCTACGGCACCCACTCCACCAACGCCATCGAGACCTGCCACCCCTTCCTGCGGCAGAGCAACTGGAAGACCCGCTGCCTCATCGTAGCCGGCAACTTCAACCTCACCAACGTCAATGAGCTCTTTCAGGAGCTGGTGGAGCTCGGGCAGTACCCGAAGGAGAAGTCGGACACCGTGACCGTACTCGAGAAGATCGGCCACTTCCTCGACGACGAGGTGCAGCGCATCCACACCTGGCACAAGCCGGATGGCCACTCCAACATCGAGATCAACGACATCATCGCCGAGGAGCTCGACGTGCAGCGGCTGCTGAAGCGCGCCAGCAAGAAGTTCGACGGCGGCTACGTGATGGGCGGCATGATCGGCCACGGCGACGCCTTCGTGATGCGGGACCCGGCGGGCATCCGGCCGGCCTTTTGGTTTGAGGACGACGAGTTCGTGGCCGTAGCCTCCGAGCGGCCCGCCCTGCAGACGGTCTTCGACGTGCCTATCGGCGTCATCAAGGAAGTGGAACCGGGCCACGCCCTCATCATCAAGAAGAACGGCAAGACCACGATGGAGCGTTTCACCAAGGAAATGCCGCGCGCGGCCTGCTCCTTCGAGCGCATCTACTTCAGCCGCGGCAACGACCGAGATATCTACCTCGAGCGCAAGGAACTCGGCCGGCGGCTCGCCCGCTCGGTGGCCCAGGCCGTGAAGTACGACTTCGACAACACCGTCTTCAGCTACATCCCCAATACCGCAGAAACGGCCTTCCAGGGTATGATCGAGGGACTGGAGGACGAGCTTCGCCACTGGCGCAAGAAGGAAATGAAGCGCCGCAGCAAGCAGGGCAAGGACGGCTTCGGCAAGGTCCTCAAGACCCAGGTGCGCAACGAAAAGATCGTGGTGAAGGACGGCAAGACCCGCACCTTCATCGCCGACACTACCAGTCGGGACGACATGGTCAGCCACGTCTACGACGTCACTTACGGCATCGTGCGCGACCACATCGATACCCTGGTACTGCTCGACGACAGCATCGTGCGCGGCACCACCATGCGCGACTCCATCATCAAGATCGTGAGCCGGCTCAAGCCCAAGCGCATCATCATCGTAAGCAGCGCGCCCCAGATCCGGTACCCGGACTGCTACGGCATCGACATGTCGAAGATGGGCGAATTCGTCGCTTTCAAGGCCATGGAGGCCCTGCTGGAGGAAAAGGGCAAGAAAAAACTGCTCAAGCAGGTCTATAAAAAGGCCGTGGCCGAGCTGAAGAAGCCCGACGCCAAGCAGAAGAACGTGGTGCGCGAGCTCTATGACCAGTTCAAGTACGAGGACATCAGTAAGAAGATCGCCCAGATCATGACCCCCAAGGGCACCAAGCCGAAGGTCGACGTGATCTACCAGACCATCGAGGACCTGCGCGAATCCTGCCCCAACAACAATGGAGACTGGTACTTCAGCGGTAATTACCCCACGCCGGGCGGTTTCCGGGTGGTAAATAAGGCCTTCGTGAATTATATGGAGGGTAGCGGGGAAAGGGCTTATTAGAGCTCGCCTGCGGCTCGCGGTAGCATGTAGCAGGTAGCGCGGCATAGCCCGCATGCTTGACTCCTATGGGTCCCATTACCACGAGGGCATCCTTTCTACCAACGTCCGTATTACACCCGCTACCCGCTACTTGCTACCCCCCTACCCCCTACCCCCTACCCCCTACTCGCTACCCGCTACCCCCCCCCCCAATCGTTAAGGCACCTTCCTCCACCTCCGCCCTACGTTACAGAAGCGTCACTCACCCGTACGCATACTTAATGTCAGATATACTACTCGACCGGGGCCTCGCCGGTGCCCGACCCGGAAATGCCGATCCAAAGACCGTTGTCCGGATCAACGACCTGAAGCTGGAAGCCAATGAGCAGATCATGAAGGTGAAGTACGGACGCTACGTGTTGTACTTCCTTAGCGTCATGAACCTATTGTACGGCTTCGGGATCGTGCTGATAGCGGAGGGTGGTTACCGCGACTGGACACCGCTGCTGGGTGTCGGCTTCGTGGCCGGGCTCTACCTGGCGGCGGCCGGGATCACTTACCGCCGGGTGGTGCCGGGGCTGCTGTTCGGGCTGAGCCTCTACGTGCTGGACCACGGGCTGGTCATGATGGAAGATCCGACCAAGGCCTTCGAGGGGCTGCTGGTGAAGATCGGTATCCTCACCGGATTTGGCGTGGCGATACTGGGCTGGTACCGGTTGGCTACCTGTTTGCAGCAATTGCGGGCGGTGGGCGTCCCGGAAGAGGAGTTGTCGGACGCGCGTAAACTGCGGGAGCTGCCGCGCACCCCACAGGGGTAAAGCAGCCGTCGGATTGGTAGATTAATTGGGTCTTTTGGTCTAATCGTGGGGCCTCCTACTTACATTTAAGGAGTCCTTACGCCCGTAAAACTAATTGACACCATGACACTAAGACCTTTACTCAGCCTGTTCCTGTGCTGCAGTGCCCTTTCCCTGTTTCCCGCCGGACTGAGTGCCCAGGGCGGCTCCGCCACCCCACCTGAGAAGATCTCCACGGTAGAAGGAGTGACCGAATACCGCCTCGACAATGGCCTCTCGGTACTGCTTTTCCCCGATCAGTCGGTACCCACCGTCACCGTCAACATCACCTACAAAGTAGGCTCCCGCCACGAAGCATACGGCGAGACCGGCATGGCCCACCTGCTCGAGCACCTCGTCTTCAAGGGCACGCCCGGGCATCCCAATATTCCCCAAGAACTGACCGAGCACGGCGCCCGCCCCAACGGCACCACCTGGTACGACCGCACGAACTACTTCGAGACTTTCTCGGCTACCGACGAGAACCTGGAGTGGGCCCTCGACCTGGAGGCCGATCGCATGGTAAATTCCTACATCGCCAAGAAGGACCTGGAGAGCGAGATGACCGTGGTCCGCAACGAATTTGAAAGCGGCGAGAACGACCCCGGTGGCGTCCTCATGGAACGGGTGCTCAGCACCTCCTACCTGTGGCACAATTACGGCAAGTCGACCATCGGCTCCAAGGCCGACCTGGAGAACGTGCCCATCGAACGCCTGCAGGGCTTCTACCGCAAGTACTACCAGCCCGACAACGCGGTACTGGTGGTGGCCGGCAAGTTCAATCCCGAGCGGGCCCTCGAGCTCGTGCAGGAGAAGTTCGGCAGCATCCCCCGTCCCGAGCGCGAACTTTACCCCACCTACACCCGCGAACCCGTCCAGGACGGAGAGCGCTTTGTGGAACTGAAGCGGGTAGGGGACGTGCAGGTCGTACAGGCCGCCTACCACGTACCCGCCGGACCCCACGCCGACTACGCCGCCCTTTCGGTACTCATGAATACCCTGACCGACGAGCCCGGCGGTATTCTCTACCGGGCGCTCGTCGAGAACGGCGATGCCAGCAGCATGTGGGGCTTCGCGCCCGCCCTGGCCGAGCCCGGCTACGCCTTCTTTAACGCCACCGTGCTAAAGGAGAATGATCTGGCCACCGTGGAGCAACAGATGAAGAACACCCTCGACAGCCTCGCCGAGAACCCACCCACCGAGGAGCAGGTCAAGCGGGCCAAGGACGGCATCCTGAAGAACTTCGAGCTCGGACAGCGCGACGCCAACCGCGTGGGACTGCAGATGAGCGGCTACATCGCCCAGGGCGACTGGCGCCTCGGCTACCTCTACCGCGACCGCGTGGAGCAGGTGACGCTGGCCGACGTGATCCGCGTAGCCGACAAGTACTTCAAGCCGCAGAACCGCACCATCGGCCGCTTCTACCCGGTCGCCAAGCCCGAGCGGGCCGAGATCCCCGAAGTGAACGACCTCACGTCCATGACCGAAGGCTACGAAGGCCGGGAAGCGATCGCCGAGGGCGAGGAATTCGATCCGTCGTACGACAACATCGACAGCCGCACCGTGTCCGGTACGCTCGGCGCCAAGGATAACATCGAATTCATGCTCCTGCCCAAGGAAACCCGCGGCAACAGCGTGAACGCCCAGCTGGTCGTACGCTTCGGCAACCTGGAATCCGCTACCGACCAATCGGAGGCCGCCGATAAGGCCGCCGGAATGCTCATGATGGGTTCCGAGCAGTACACCCGCCAGGAGATCCAGGATAAACTCGACGAGCTGAAGGCCCGCGTCTACCTCAGCGGCGGAAGCAGCCAGGTCGTCGCCAACATCGAGGCCGAAAACGAAAAGCTGCCCGCCGTGCTCGACCTGCTCGGGGAAGTGCTGCGCCACCCTTCCTTTCCGCAGGAGGAGTTCGACAAGATGATAAAGGAAGAACTGGCCCGCATCGAGGAGCAACGCAGTGATCCCCAGGCCATCGTCTTCAAGGAAATGCAGCGCCGCACCGGCGACTACCCGATGGGCCACCCCTTCTACGTACCGACCTTCGATGAGGAGGTGGAAGCCCTGAAAGCCCTCACCCTCGACGATGTAAAGGCCTTTTACACCGACGTGTACGGCGGTGGCAACACCACCTTCGCGGCCAGCGGCGATCTGGACGTGGATGCCGTCAAGGAAGCCCTCACCCGCAACTTCGGCGACTGGAGCAGCCCCGTGGCCTTCGAGCGTATCCCCCGCGAGTACCGCGCCGTCGAAGCGGAAATGGTGAAGGTGGAGACCCCCGATAAGGCGAACGCCTGGTTCGTGGCCGTGCAGACCCTGCCGATCCGCGACGACAACGCCGACTACGCCGCCCTCGTAATGGGCAACTACATGCTTGGCGGCGGATTCCTGAACAGCCGCCTGGCCACCCGCATCCGGCAGACCGACGGTCTCAGCTACGGCGTAGGCAGCCAGTTCAGCGCCAGCCCGCTGGATGAGAACGCCACCTTCATGTCCTACGCGATCTACAATCCCGAAAACCGCGAAGCCCTCGAAAAGGCCTTCCGCGAGGAGATTGACAAAGTGCGCAGCGAAGGCTTCACCGCCGAGGAACTCGCCGCCGCCAAAAGCGGCTGGAAGCAGAACGCCGCCGTGGGCCGCGCCCAGGACCGCAGCATGGCCGGGCAACTCGAGGACAACGCCTACCTAGACCGGACCATGGCCTGGGACAAGCGCCTCGAGGAGCAGATGATGGCCCTCACCCCCGCGGCCGTGAACGCCGCCGTGAAGAAGTACATCGACGCGGACAAGATGATCCTCATCCGGGCCGGCGACTTTGCCAAGACCGAGGGAGACATCCGTCCGTAGGTCATCACACGGCGCCACGTAACCGTTTGCGCCTACATGCGTTACTTTTGGCGGGGCCGCCGGTGCAAAGGAGCGCCGGCGGCCCCGCCCCTTGTTATAATCCCCCCTACCATGCGGAACCTGTTTTACCTGATGTTGATCGGTCTCCTCGCTGCCTGCGAGCCCGCCGAAACCACCCAAGAATCCACCAGCGCCGCTCCCGACCGCGCCGCCGACGGCGAGGCGGAGATGATGCTCACCGCCGCCGGCGTGCAGCCCACCACGGTGTTCAACTTTGAAGACGTCATCTGGGGCTTTACCTGGCTCCCCGACGCCAAGATCCTCGCCACGGTCAAGGACGGCCGCCTGCTGCTGATCGACGGCGACTCCTCCACCGAAGTGAGCGGCGCCCCGGAAGTACGTACCGCCGGACAGGGCGGACTGCTCGACGTGCTGCTCGACCAGGACTTTGCCTCCAACCGCTACGTCTACCTCACCTGGAGCCGTCCGGAGGAAGGCGGGGAGAAGGGCTTCACTTCCGTAGGCCGCGGTAAACTGAGTGAGGATGCCACCCGCCTGGAAGGCTTTACCTCCCTCTACGACGGCGGCCCGGCCACCGACAAAGGCCAGCATTACGGTAGCCGGATGGTCTGGGGACCGAACGACGGTCACCTTTACTTCACCATCGGCGACCGCGGAAACCGCGACGAGAACCCCCAGGACACCACCCGCGACGGCGGTAAAGTGTACCGCATCGCCGCTGACGGCAGCATTCCCGGCGACAACCCCTTCGTGGGTGCACCCAACGCCAAGGAAGCCATCTACTCCTTCGGCCACCGCAATCTTCAGGGCATGGCGGTCCACCCCACGACCGGCGAGATCTGGGAGAACGAGCACGGCCCCCGGGGCGGTGATGAGGTCAACGTGATCGAAGCCGGCAAGAACTATGGCTGGCCCGTCAT